>DASQHX010000009.1:0-300000 GCA_035631875.1 Nitrosopumilaceae archaeon
TAGTGATACGGTATTATCAGTAAGGGAAGTTGCCTCTACCTTGATGTCCTTTGGTGGAATGATCTTTGGTGCAGTGGTGTCAACTACATCAACTGTCTGAGTTGCGTTAGAGATGTTGCCAGCTGCATCCTTTGCAGTCCATGTAATTGCAGTTTTGCCTATTGGGAATACTGATGGAGCGTTATCAGTTACAGACTCTACACCTACAGCGTCTGTCGCATTTGCCTTTCCAACAGATACTACATTATCATTTACACTGGTAGCCTCAACCGTAATGTCATTTGGTATGATCAATTTTGGGGGAGTTGTATCTCTAACATCTACTGTTTGAGTGGCATTAGCAGAATTACCTGCTGCGTCCACTGCAGTCCATGTAACTGTAGTCAAACCAATACCAAAAACTTTTGGTGCATTGTTTGTTGTAGTAATTTGTTCTAGATCAGTTACTGTTGGTGTACCTAATGGAATGGTGTTATTGTTAAGTGATGTAGCTTCAAATGTAATGTCCTTTGGTGGAGTGATCTTTGGTGCAGTGGTGTCAACTACATCAACTGTCTGAGTTGCGTTAGAGATGTTGCCAGCTGCATCCTTTGCAGTCCACAATACCAAAGTCTTGCCAAGTGGGAAAGATTTTGGGGCGTTGTTAGTGATAGATTGTATTATGCCATTATCTGTTACAGTAGCATTGCCCAAGGGTGCTTGATTATCTGTTATCGATGTAGCTTCAAATACAACATTTGATGGAGGTGTTAATTTTGGAGGAGTGGTATCAACTATTTTTACTGTCTGAGTAGCAGTAGCACCATTACCTGCAGCATCCTGTGCAGTCCACGTAACTGTAGTTGTACCTAACGGAAATGTCTTTGGTGCATTATTGGTTAAAGATTGTATTATGCCATTATCTGTTACAGTAGCATTGCCTAAATCGACCACATTGTTTGTAGCACTAGTTGCTTCCATTGTAATGTCAGATGGGGCATGAATTGTTGGCGGAGTAGTATCCTGAACTATAACAATTTGTTTTGCTGTGGCAGCATTTCCTGAAGCATCTTTGGCAGTCCAGGTTACAATTGTCTGTCCTAGTGGAAAGTATGTAGGCGCATCATTTCCAACTGACATGACCCCAACTGCATCATATGCTGATGGCAATCCAAGATCAATGGAATTATGATCTGGACTTTTTGCTTCTACAGTCACATTTGGAGGTGCTGTTAATGTAGGTGCAGTTGTATCAATTACTGTAATTTTTTGTACTGCCTTTGAGATATTTCCTCCCGAATCAGTTGCAGTCCAAGTTACCATGGTTGTGCCGAGCGGAAACTTTGCTGGCGCATCATTTGTAATTGTGACTGAGGTATCATCTGTCGCCGTTGCCTGACCAATTGAAACAGGAGTCAACATGCCAGATGCCTGAACTACCATGTCTGACGGTGCAGTGATTGTTGGAGGAGTCTTATCATTAGAATTAAGTATTTTTGGAATGTTTTGCTGTGTTTGGTTAACAGAATTTTGTGATTGTTGATTTTGATTAACAGTTGGAGTCTCGTTTTGTGTCATTGGAGAAGATAAAGAACCAAACTTTTGGATTCTGTTGTTGCTACTGTCTACCACATAGACATTTCCATTAGAATCAACTGTTACATCTCGTGGATTGTCAAAAAAGTCAGGTCCAGTTCCCTGACTTCCCCATGATGTGAGCAGATTTCCATCCTTATTAATTTCAACGATTTGATTATCGCCAGTATCTGTGACATAAATATTTCCAGATGAATCAACACTTAATCCAAGTGGTGTTTTAAAGTTTGAACCAGATGATGCAGCAAAAGTTTTCAAGAAAACACCATCTTGTGTGAATTTTTCAATTCTATTATTTCCAGAATCAGCCACATAGATACTACCCTGTGAATCCGCAGTTATTCCACGTGGAGAAAGAAATTGACCATCGCTAAGACCACTTTGTCCAATAGAGGTTATGAATTTACCATCAGATGAAAATTTATCTATTCTGCTATTTCCAGTATCAGCAACATAAACATCACCACTTGGGTCTGTTGTAATTCCTTGTGGCAATAAAAATTGTCCATTGTCACTGCCTTTGCTTCCCCATTGTGTTATGAATTTACCTGACGTATCAAATTTCTGAATTGTATTTAGTTCATTATCAACAACATAAACAAAAGTTCCATGGACTGCAATTCCAGTTGGAGCTTGAAACTGTCCATTTCCATTTCCTTTAGTTCCCCATGTATCTAAATAATTTCCATTAAAATCAAACTTTTCAACTCGTCTGTTACCCAAGTCTGTAACATAGACATTACCAGCCGAATCCATGGATATTCCCTGTGGAAAAGCAAACTGTCCTAGCTTTCCAAGTCCATATGAACCCCATTGGGTTGCATATTGAGGTGCAGTACTTGCACTAGAAGACGGAATAAAGAATGTACTAGCAAGCACTATAGCTATAATCCCTATTAGTAAGAAGGGGAATGTTTTCAACTGGCATAAATTGTAAAATACCAAAAAGATCTCCAAAGTTAGGAATTATTGCAGTTTTTGTCAATTAAGGTCAATTAGAAGTGCTTGTAGACTCTCTCGTGAAGCATATCTTGATCTGTCTTACAAAGTGAATGTCTTCTAATCAACTAGGCGCTTTAATCCAAGTGATGCAAGTACAATCATCACAGCAGTAGAAATTACTAGCGCAAATAAATCAACTGCCAAATTAGAGTAGTTGCCTGTCAGAAGCATTGCTCGCAGAGCATCAACTACATAGGTTAGAGGGTTTCCCAAGGAAATGACTTGCAACCACTTTGGCATCAGAGCTATTGGATAGATGGCACTACTTGCAAAGAACAATGGCATTGTAATGGCTTGACCTATACCCATCATTCTTTCACGTGTTTTCAAGAATGATGCTAGTGCCATGGAGAGGCTTGTAAAGCACATAGCAAATAATACAATGACAAAGAACGTACCTGCAATGTCCAAAGGATCAAATCTCAGATTTACACCAAGTAAGAGTGCAAGTCCAAATATCATTATGGCCTGAAAGATTCCACGAAATCCTGCGGCAAGTGCTTTACCAATTATGATAGACGATCTTGGAGATGGGGTTGAAAGCAACTTGGTCAAGAGCCCGACATCTTTTTCCCAAACTATTGTGATGCCATAAAATATTGCAATAAATTGAACAGATTGGGCAAGTATTCCAGGTGTTATGAATTCAAGATACGGTATTCCAGTTGGTGCAAATCCCCTTATCCCATTGAAGACTTCACCAAATACTAATAACCACAATGCTGGTTGGATAATTCTTGTCCATAATTCAGATGAATCGTGACGTATCTTACGTACCTCTATCTCAGCAACAGTAAGAATACTGCTTGCAAACTTTTTTGGAGTCATCCTGCACGTCTCCTATAGGTCCGCCGTACCAAGCGAGCATCCCTGTTTGATTCAGTATTTTCTGCTTCGAATTTTGTCTTTGCATATTTTATAAAAACATCATCTAGAGTTATTTTATTGAGGGAAACTGAATCAACGTGTAATCCTGCATTTCTAAAAGACTCTAGAATCCTTGGAATTGCATGTTCCCCGTTTCTTGTCAAAATTTTTACTATCTTGCTATCATTGCTAGCTATCATACCAAGTTCAGGTGGTAATGGAGGTAAGATTTGTTCAGATGAAGGCATTGATTGTAGAGTTATAGTGAGTGTTTCTTTTCCAACAGATTCCTTTAGCTCCATAGGTGATCCTATGACTGCAATTTTTCCAGAACTCATTACAGCAATTCTATCACATAGTTCGTCAGCCTCTGACATGTCATGTGTCGTGATAAGAATAGTAGTACCAAAGTCTTCATTTAATTGCCTTAGATATTTCCACATCTGCATCTTTGAAGATGGATCAAGTCCAATACTTGGTTCGTCTAATATGAGCATCTTTGGTTGATTTACAAGTGCTTGTGCAACCTCTAATCTTCTCATCATACCTCCAGAAAATCTCTTTACTAGATCATCTGTTCTATCTTCTAGTCCCATGTATTTTAGTGCAAATCTTATCCTCTTGTCCCTCTCGTTTTTTGGAACATAGAAAAGTTTGGCAAAGATGAGCAAATTCTCATAAGCTGTCAGGTCTGCATCAACTGAGATTGATTGTGGAATGTAACCTATCATCTGCCTAACTTTTTCTGATGAGTTTGAGGCATTTGATCCAAATACCATAATGGATCCAGAAGTTGGCGTAGTGAGATTGGTAACCATTCTAATCGTGGTTGTCTTACCAGCTCCGTTAGGTCCAAGCAAACCAAAGATTTCTCCTTCTTGTACCACAAAGCTAATGCCGTTTACGGCTTTAGTGCGTTTGTTAAAGACCTTAGTTAGATCACCTATCTCTATTGCATACAATCTAATTCTATGGTTGGAATTGATAAAATAATGGTATCGCATGTTTCCAAATTTTTATTTTGAACCTGCAAAAGGGTTTATTAACAATTAGTAAAAATGGTTATCCCTTTACGCTTGAAAACACGCTGTTGTGGTAAAACTTTAAGATCTTAGAATTATGTATTCGCATAATAATTATATCTTGAATTATGTATCACACTATTTGCAAATGCTAAACAAGATGATAATTAATGAGATTTCTTGTATTCGTCTTTTGCTAGTTTAAGAATGACTTTTTCTCCGATTCCCCATATTTCAGATTTTGAAAAAACTCTTGTTCTTGTCAATCCTTCAGAGACCTCGATTGATTCAATTTCTTTGGTATCTTGGTTTTTATTTATTTTTTTTATTTTACCTATTTTGTGACCGTCAATATCAACTACAGATGTATCCTTCCTTAACGGTGCTGTTCCAAGTAAAACTGACTCGTTTGTAAATCTGTCAATATGACCACGTGGTAAAAAATAATCCTTGTGGAATCCCTCATGGACTGTAATTCCAGTTACCTGTAATGTATCGCAGTCAATTTGTACGTGCTTTACCTTTCCATATCCAATTCCTTCTCTATCAATTACTTTTCTTCCTCTAAATTCATCTGCGTTTAGCTTGTTTTCACTATTTTGTAATTCGGTGGTCATGCCTAAGATCAATTATTTTTATTTATTGAATCAAGTATCAGAGTTTTCAATCCAAGTGGTTAAATTCTTTAGAACAAAACAAATCCCATGAAGCCGCGAGAAGTAACATTCAAGGCAATATTAGTCACAACAGGAAGAAAGACAGGTAAGGAACACGCTGTGGAACTAAAAACTGTCTTTTATGATAACAAATTCTATTTTTCAAGGAGAAATTCTCAAAGTGATTGGTTAAAAAACTCACTTGCCAATCCTCAAGTAAAAATACAATATAATGGTGTCATATTTTCTGGAATTGCATCATTAATAACTGATGAAAACTTGGCAAAAAAAATCTCACAATTAAAATATTCAGATAAAAAAGCAGAGGAATCAAGAGTTGTTTTAGAGGTTACGTTACATGAACAATTGTAGTTACACCACGTCGTTCATGCTCTTGACCTTCACTCATTTCAGATATAATGACTGTAAATGAGATTATGTCACGTGGTTTGCATTCTTGAGCGTTTATCTTCAGATGCAGATCAAGTAAATCAAATTCTTGTCCTTCTGTAATAGCGGATTCATCTACTGAAACATTAGCGGTCGAGTTAATCAAGAAGCGCCTGTCCTTTTGGTGCCAACCAAGTTTAACTTTGTACCCTTCTCGACCTACTGCTTTAACATTAATGTTTATCATTCCCGATTTTGCTAACGTATAACCAGACGAATTATTTACAAAGACGCCAATTTGAAAAGGATTACCTGCCGTGCTTTCTGCCATTTTTTGTATTCCATCATTCATCACTACATCTACTCCTTTGATTGTGGTAGCTACTTTAGCAATCCATTCGTTTGTCCGTTCTACAGTAGCAAATATTCTATCACGTCTTTTTTTATCCTCTTCAGGTGGAAGTTTATAGTAATCCACCCAGGCAAGGTAATCATTACTGATATCTTTGATAAATTGAATGCATGTTACTTTGTAGTCTTCTACACTAGATGCTCTTTCTGAACCTTCATCATAAGGAAAACCTTCTTTATCTAATGGAAGCATATTTTTTATTAAAATGCCTTGTAAATAAACCCAATAAATATATGGCAAAAATTAAATTTTAAATCGTGAGTTTTTCAGATATTACGCAAGATCTTCAAAATGAATTGCGCTCAAATATGCCGCAAATAAGATTACTTTTAAAAAAATCCCCAGCACTTGCTTTTACCACAATAAATGAAATCTCAACAAAAGTGGGAAAAAAATACAATCTATTACTTTCTATAAATTTCCCAGAGCGTGGAAAGATAGAAGATTTTGAATCATATGGAACAGAGAACATAGGCATGATAATTGATAGATTTAGAAAGACATTTCCGATTCAAAGGGAATTAATAAAATCAAAAGCATCAGAAATTTTCGGTAATGTACAAATTCAAGATGCATATATGTATGAAGGAAAAGAAGGTGTGAGAGTTGTTTTAGATTCTGTAAGATTAGATGTATTACCAGCATCGCTACATGTATGGGGCAAGTTTGATAGAAAGGTCATAGAATTTTGTGATTGGCTTTTGGTAAACTGTTATCAATTTAGACCAGGTGTCAGAGGCGCAGAAAGCGAAGTAAGTTCATAAGAATATTGAAGATTTCCAGAAAGATCATATATTTCGGCTTTTACTGGAAGAGGCAAATTGTCTACTATCCAGAGTTTGTTTTCCTTTTCACCTTCTTGATATGAAATAATGTAGGAGTCTAAAGAGCCAAACTTGAGTGAGACTTTGCTATGATCTGTCACCTTGATTTCTTCTTGCACATCATGGATGTACATATCGCCCCATACTGCATCTTTTACTAGGTACTTGTTTTCAATAGCAAGATCTCTTACTGAAAAAACTGTTGAATCCAAGATGGTAAAAAATGGTTTTGCATTATCTGGTACATCATTAAAATCATAAACTATGTTTACTGGAACTGTTTGGTTTATCTCTTCGTTTGTGTTTGGATTTATCTCAAAGAGAATCTTTTGATTTTCAGAATTTATGGAAGGTAAAAATGTTATCTTTGCAGAAAACTTTGTTGCATTTGTTGAAATATCATATTGCATTATAGGATTGTATTGAGCTCCTTTTCCTATATGCCACTGACTAGCTTCACGTGGAACAACCTCTCCATTTTGCGGTCCTGCAAAGTATGTAAACCAGAGTATTCCTATCACACTTGCAACTATAACACATATCCCAAGCAGTAGCTTGATTACCATTTATTATCAGCCAGTATAACGCATTTTAGAATTTAAGATCAGAAAAGTTAGTCTTAAATCTTGTAAACAGGATAACCATAGATACAACTATAGCCATAACCATTACAGCGCTGACTGGAAATTCTGGAACTGCTGAATTGTTAATTGGTAATGGTCCAAGTGGTGCCGCTGTTGTAACATCAACCTTGATTAATCCAGATAATGTATTATCAGGAACTGTGTTTTCCTGTCCAGTACCAGCAACATTTATGATATAATGTGTAGTCGGAGGAGGCTGATTGATTACAATCGTTCTAAAATCAGTTCCTACTGGTGCAAACAAAGAACTCTTACCAAGGTCTTCTGCAACAGAACCAATTTTTTTTCCTTGATCATCTACGGTATAGATATCATATTGAATATTTTGAATTTTCTGGTTTGGATCATAGTTTTGTTCAAAGTACAATGACCACTGAACTGGACATCCTTGATGAGGAACTGCTGGAGTATACCTATATTCAATAATCATAGAACTGGTATCAGTGTTTATGGATTGGTGAACTGCTGAGGTATCATCCGTTGGACAAATTCCCTCTCCAGGTTTGGCAGTAGAAACATTATTTAGAAATGAGGGCGGGGTTTGACTGTTTCCAGTTTCCAATATTTCAAAATTAAATTGTGGTGGAGGCGATCCTTGTGTAACATCTGTATAGACTATAGCTTTTACCGGAAATGGCATACCTGGTACTACCCACAGTTTGTTATCTACACCTTTGTGCCAACCAATAACCCATGCTTTGTATGTACCTCCCTGAACAGTTACTTGTTCTTGATCAATTGGTCCCACTGATTGACCTCCAACTGATCCTGTTCTACCCCATGCCGGATAACTAAAGTCCTTTGGAGAATCAGATGTTGCAAATGCATCTAACCAGATGATTGTATTTCTGTAAACATTGGTATAATCAGCTATATTTGGATCAGAGTATGTAGGATCTGGTGTTACCATTCCAAATACAGTATGACCTTTTTGTATATTGCTTCCATCAATAGCAAGAAACTGCACATTATAACCACTGCCATCGCTAGTTTTATTCTGAATCCAAAAGTCAATCTCTATTGGAGTGCAGTTATGCCAGTCAGTAAAGCATGTACTATATCTGTAATAATCGCCTACTTTGAGTCCCTCACCTGGATACCAAGTCTCAGCAAATGCAGAATGTAGTCCAATGGGGATTAAAAATAAACCGGCAGAAAATGCTAAAAGAAAATACTTTTGCATTGGCTGTATAAGAAAAAATCCTATAGTTAAATCTTTCAAATAGGCAAATATAATGGCACAATATTATTTTGTCTATGTGCGAATGTGAGAAGGTACACATGTATGAAGTTGAGTTCAAGTTAGATGGAATGGTTGTTGTACCAACACACAAAAATTGTGGAATTGCCCTAAATGAAAAACAGGTAGACAAATTCCAAAAAGAATTGGTAAAAACATGGGGCATTCAGGGTGAAGAAGAAAAATAATACAATTATCTTAAAAATAAAAGAAAAAGGAGTTTCCTAAATCTATTTGAATGTGGCTACCTGAGTCTTACAGGTTGATTGTTTGCAAGTACAATTAGCATCACAGTAGCATTCTCCTTGCATTTGGCAATCGCATTCTACTTTATTATCTGCGGAAGATTCGCATCCGCATGCTGCATCTGTCATAACTGGGATTTCTCCTACAGGGTTTTAAAGGTTGTCAAAAAATCAACGAATTAAAAAACGGTGTTATGGACTTCAATTTTTTATTATAGTTAGAAGATCGTTTGTTGTTTTTAAGAGAATTGTCGCTTGGCGCTCAACTACCAATGGATCACTTTCTGTATCAAGAGCAACTTTGAGCAAATGTGCATATTCTAAGTTATGGTGCAATGTATTCTTTATTTTGATCACATTATTTCGATTTATGTAACCAAGGTAAAAGTAACAATCTGAAAGAAGTGAGTTTTGCACTAGATAGTCATATTTCTGTTGAATTATTTTTGAATGATTATTTTTCTCTACCATATCAGAAAAACCAATGGTAGATTTTACCATCCTTGAAAGAAGTGATGTTGATGCTCTTTCAATTCCAAGACATTGATGAACAACTAGAAAATTCTGGTTAATCTTATTTTTATCAAATCCACGAATTATTTCCAACATGTGGGTTGGACTAGGTCGCTTTGAATTTATCAAGAATATAGCATCTGCAAGAAAATAAGATGCGCATTTTATCCAAACATCTGCCAAAGCATCTGATGATTTAACAAGTTCTTTTGCTTTTGCTGCATAGACACCTGCATCTACAAGACAGTTTTGTATATATGAATTTGAAATTTGTTTACTCTTTGTTTTTATCTTTGTTAGGAACATTCGAAGATTCCATTGTTCATCTATCAAAACCTTCATGTCTTCTAGCTGTTTCAAAACACCAACATTATTTTCAGAGAGTGATCCGTGATGTAATTTTATCATATTTCCATCTATTTCATGTATAGACGATTCTTCTTGTTTGTCATCAAACACCGTGATATTATACTCACAACACTGAAAATTATTACCATTATTTCTACATCCACCCAATCCTACTGGAAGATTGGAAAGTGAAAGTTTTTCTGGCAGAGTTTTCAAATCCATGTAAATTTCATTTTAATTTTTTGCTATAAAGGATCTAAGCTGTTAAAGTTTACAAATTTATTCAATGACAAAACATTCCTTTAAATTGCTATTCTTTATGGTTTTTAGCAAGCTCCTGTGGTGTAGTCCGGCTAAGCATACCGCCCTCTCAAGGCGGTGATCCCGGGTTCAAATCCCGGCGGGAGCATTTCGTTATTTTAAAACAGTTTAAAATTTTTTATTTGAAAATAATTCTAAGTTAAAAAAAGTAAAATAAGCATATTTCAGCTTAAAATCTACGTTCGCCACGGTGTTTTGGTAAACATTCGCGACAATATACCGGTCTTCCTTCTTTTGGTTGGAATGGGACTTGGGTTTCTTTTTTGCAATCCGCACAAGTGGCAGGATACATTTTTCTGTCTGCGTCCATGACTTTTGGGATTTTTATCCACATAATAACTAATAGTTATCACCTGAAAGGCCAAATGACATTTTATGTAGCAAATACAGTCTAAAATACTGGCAAATTCATCTTATTTCGATGGTTGGCCCCCAAGATGGTGGTTTTGGTTTTGATGGTGCGAAAAAATATTCTACCTTAGAAAATTCCAATGCTATATGCGTTCAGTGCCAAGCAGGTCAACATGTTAAATGTATTGCTAAGAGTGATTCTAGCACAACATGTGATTGCGAATTATGTCTGCTTGATTAATTTGCAAAGAAATTTGTAGCATACAAATTTTTATGATATTGTAAAACAACCGAACCATCAGAATATTCCACAACTGAGAGCCCCCTTATGGAGAAAACTGCACCTGAAAATTCAGATGCAAGTTTTTGTGGTATATTTAGTATGGCATTGTATACATACCCATACTCGGTTGGGCATGTAACTGTCATGGATTGACCACTTCCATATGCAAGACAATTGTCAAAAGAACTACGCAGTAAATTATCATGATTTTGCGGCAATGGTTGTGGGATAATAGTTTTAATTGTTTGAGCTTCACTTGTCTGACTTTGAAACAAATCAAAATAATTAGCTGTTACAAACCCTAAGACAAAAAAGCCAATAATTCCAAATACTAAAAGTACATTTCGCAAAGAATGTACTTTTTCTGATTTTCGATTAATTTCTTTTTTCTTACCATATATAGGAGTAATAACATTAATCTTCATTCCATTTTTTGTCTGCAATGATTCTACATATAGGCAGTTAGAATGAGTTTGCTCCTCTGTTTTAAAACCACAAATATTACAAATTCGTTGAGTCATCTTTCTACAACTTGGACATAATGAACAATTTACAAGTGTTCCACCACAGGTTCTACATGATTCATCTGGCATTAGCAACCAAAATTTGTCATTATAATTAAGCAATGCTGAGAATTGATACTAGTAAATCATACTAAAAATTTAAATTCAATAATTGTAAAGCAAAATGAATTTTTTGTCTATTAATTCCAGAAGAACTACGGATTTACAGTAATTTGGGTTTGCAGTATATTTGTGAGGGGAATGCCGGATTTCAAACTATCCCATACAAACACTTGTATAGTATATTGTCCCGGTTCTTTTGGAATCCATGTCTGTGATGTAGTAAATGATTGATTAGACATCATGGATGCAGAAAATCCTTCTAGATATTCGGCCGCACCATATTTGTCGATTACTTGTACGAGATATGTGAATTTTTGTTCGGAGGAGGCATGATTCGTGAGTGTAGATTCTACTCCAATTTGTTGGCCAACTTGAAAGCTAGTCAATTCATGTCCAGTAGTATTAACCATTTTAGGAGTTGTTAATGTAATGTCACCAAATGCGCCAAGAGCATTTGGTGTAATATATATTATTAATGGAAATAACACTATGGCCAGATAAATCGGCTTCATTAACGCTACCGTATTACGTTTACTATAAAATATTTACTATACATTCATTCGTGTGGATAAAAAATCAATTCAGACAGTTATTTTTCTTATGACAATCTCATGTCCTTCATGTACATGAGAAGAATGATTTACTTTTATCATTTCACCCATCTTCACGTCTGAGAAATATTTTTCATTATATCTTCCCAAAGTTTTCTTGCAATTAAAACAGTATATTTCCTTAAACTCCATTAGGACACTAAGATTCCACAATATTTTAAGATAAGTTAAAATTCTATGGGTGAAATGCCTGGCTGATCTTTATTTTCATGAAATTGTATTTTTGAGATCTTGTAGTAAATTACTTCTCCCCGCCTCTCAATCACAGCAAGGACTGGCTCTTTACCCATTGTAGTTATTTGCTCTATTTGTTTTTGTAACAAACCCATTTTTTGTCGTCTTCCTTCGTTTAGTCCAAATACCACATATTTTGCTGCCTTTTCACCAAATTGACCTCTCTCATATACCCTAAAATCAGAACCAAACCCAAACCCATCTTTTGCTATATAACCTTTAGATCTCAAATCACGATAGATCAGAAATTTTGTAAGTGCGTCAACATCATATTTTACACATTCTTGCATCATAGAGTCAAAGTTAACTTGGAGTTTTCCTTTTAGTAGTTTGAGATTACCAGTATACAAGAGATAAAGAGATTCAAACGGTTTGAGAAAAAACTTTTTTTTTATTATTTCTCCAAAGCCTTTCTGTTCTAAACTGTGTTGCATGTTTTTATCAATAACCATAGTATGATCCTTGATCAATATTCCTGCAACTTTGGACTCGATATCAGACATCTATTTTATGATAGAAAACATTGGCAATATAACATTACGTACATTAGTTTTTTAAAATAAGTACAAATCAAAACAATCTAGAAAATTAAATAATTATCAGATTACGAAAAACTATTAACTACTTTTGATTTAATTGATAATATCATGTCAAACCATAAAATAATTTATGCGTTAATAGGAATAATCTCAATTTCAATTTTTAGTAATTATCTTCTATATCAAAAGACACAACTATTAGAACATACGGTAGATTATTACAAAAATCAAAATAATGAAAATTTGGAAAAACTTTCAAACATTACTCTTACTCCAAAACAAACATCAATAGCTCCTTTACTTAATAACCAAACCATAACTGAAACAGTATCACATGTCAGTAATTACACTTCTAGTGAATCCATAGAAGCTGTTGCAGTAAGACCAGTGTTAGAAAACAACGGTGTTTTTGAAACTACTACCTATCAGGGTACTGTAATGAAAATCACTGTAGATATTCGTGATGGTTCTGGTTTGGTATTGGTTAACACAGCCATTCCCACAGGAGTAGATTTTCAAACATCGGCTAAAACATCAGTTATGGTAGCCCAAAAAATCACCAATGTAGATCTGTCAAAGAAAGATGTGATTTTTTCCATATCTTCTGAAAACAATCAAGAATTACAAGCAGTTGATGGAGGAAGTGCAGGTGGTGCAATGACTGTACTACTTTCATCGGAGATATTAGGAAAGGCGCTAAATGATAAAGTGTTAATGACTGGAACAATACAGGAGGACGGTACAATTGGAGAAATCGGTGGAGTCACAGAAAAGGCTGATGCAGCAGGCAAATACGGAGCTAAAATATTTCTTGTTCCACAGGGGCAGGCAACAGTAGAGATTCAATCATGTGATGAAAAAACAGAAGGATTATTCACTTATAGATCATGTACTGCACAAGAAAAACCACTTTCCCCAATAACTGAAAAGCAATACGGAATGAAAGTTATTGAGGTCAATAACATAGGACAGGCACTTTCATATTTCAATTCTAGAACCTAATCTTAGATTTTGTTGTTTTGTAATTTTTGACTCAAATGCAATCTCACGGTTAAAATATGGGCTTCCAATAATCAATCAAAAGTGTAGTTATGCACGGCGCAAATTATAGAACCGGTAACGGTCAACCATATACAAGAAAAGAGTACATCAAGGGTAAACCTCAGATAAAAATAGCAAAATTCTCTGGCGGAAAAAGAGACGATTATGATTATTGCGTACAACTTTGTTCAAATGAGAAAATGCAAATAAGACATATGGCAATAGAATCTGCAAGATTATCAGCAAACAAAAAAATCGAACAGGTAGCAGGTGAAACTGGTTATTTCTCACAATTACGGGTTTACCCACATATATTGTTAAGAGAAAATAAGATGATTGCAACAGCAGGCGCAGATAGATTGCAGGAAGGTATGAGAGGTGCCTTCGGTAAAGCAGTTAGTTTAGCTGCACGAGTTGATAAAGGTCAAGTCATCATGGAAGCATTTGTGAAAAAAGAACATCTAGAATTTGCAAAAAAAGCACTGCATGGAGCATGTGTAAAATTACCTATAACACCAACAATAAAGGTAATAAAGATAATACCAATCAAACCTGCATCAGCTTAGTTTTAGTGCGTTAAGAATATCTTTTTGTCTTTTATCAAGAATATCTACGAATTCAGAAAATTCTTCATGGGTAGGATTTCTTTTCAGAATTCTTCTACATTGATAATAAAACGAATTGTATAATCGTCCTATTGCAATTCCGTAACCAAAGGAATCAGAGTGTGTTTCTAATTCTTTTAATGAATTAATTATTTGTGAAATTTCGTCAGATTTTTCTGCAACCTCTTTGATCTTTTGATTTATTTTTTCTTCTACCTTATGATCCACATTTTATCTAGAAATATGAAGTTAAAAAATAGTGTTACCAAACAGTACGCTTTAATAGACTAGAATTTTCTAAATCGATTGAGCGGTTGTAGTACAGCTTGGTTAATATGCGGGATTGCCAATTCCGCGACCCGGGTTCAAATCCCGGCAACCGCATTCAATTATTTCTTTAAACCTTTTTTGATAATTTCTAGCGCGTTTATTGCTCTATCTGGATTTGGAAGTTGGATCATAAAGACATTTGATTTTCCATATTCAGAACGTGGTGAAGAGAGAGCAAGTAGAGATGATTCTGCGAGCGATTCAAAGAATTCAAAGCAATCGTTAGCATATAACAATAGTTTTTCAACTATATCTCCTTGTGAAAAATTCAAAGACACATCTACAAATACATGACCCAAGTCATCTTGAAGTATATTCAAATTTGTTTCCACAGAAACTGGTTTGCCAGCAATTATTTTCATGATATTATCAAATCTTTTTTCTTCAAGAATAATACATGGTACCTTGATTTCATTGTAATCAAACAGGGTTATGTCCCTGTGCGTTTTTGCTAATAGGCGTTCAAATTCATCATTTGACATTATTTTCGTTGCATCTTCCTATAAAAAAAAGATTACATTGGATTAAATGATATTTACTGTTCTTGCAAGCATTCGTATTTTTTCATTGTCAGAGGAACCAATCTTATGATCGGCATATCTATTGTTAAAATAAAGAAGGTCTACCATCTTAGATTTGTCAACATTAACTATAATTGTAGATTCTGAGCTTGGGAGATTAGAGTTTGTAAGTATTACAAGCTTATCCACAAGTGCTGAAGATTTTGAAATGTTTGAGATCTCTTCAAAGTTTTTGGCATGATTTTCATTTATCACAACGGCTATTCCAATTTTTGAGCCATATGGATCTTGATAAACTACGTCAAGCGGCTGGTTTTGCTTTTCCAATTTCCCTATATTTCCCATTTCGTGTGCAAAATTAACAAGATTTGCGACTGCCTTTTTTAACTGGGTTCCAGTTGATTCACCCTCACATGTTTTTCTTATAGATATAAAATCAGATATTGGTACTGCCATTATACTTCCACGAACTTTTAGGCCGGGATATGTATGCTTGATTGTTTCATCTATAGCAGTTTCATCTATTTTTTCTAAATCAAGTTCTGATGATTTTTCCATGGCATGGTACAATATGTTTATGATTGAGCGCACACTACGAAACTCTGGGAATTCATCATATAGTACTCTAATTTTCTCATCTAATTCATCTTGTGTCTTTTGTGTGAATTTACCCTTTTTGTCATTGTGTTTAATGTATTCTAAGACAATTTCCAAAAGTTCTTCTTGAGAATTTGATCCTACAAGGTCTATCTTGTAGTTTGCCTTTTCTAATCTGTCAAAAACAGAAGGGCTTTTGCCTTGAATCTCAGCATAACCCGAAGGTGTTGAGATAAGCAATACAACAGATGCTGGAAGATGCGCATTTATTATTCCCTTAATAAATTCTATAGAATCTTGATTTCCATCAAACTCATCAATTTCATAAAGAACAATTTTACTCAAGAATCTATGAGTTAGTTTTGAAATAGCTGCCATCATACCAAGTAGTTCTTCAAGATTTGTAACAGTATCAAACGAATTTGTGATTATATTTCGTATTAAATTTGATTCATAATAATTAAACCATTGTACAAGAAACTTTTTTATATTTTCTACAGAAACAGATGACTTACCTGAAATTATCTCTTCTGCTTTTTGTTTTATTGTCAATCCAGAAAGTTTATTCATAAAAGAATAATCAAGTGCTTTTTTAGCAGAGTTATCTCCTTGCTCTGCTCTATCCTGTATATACTCTACAAGTTTTGTTCTAAGATGTATAAAAAATTCATTTTCAAATCCTTTGATAATTGCATTGTAAAGACTTGATATGGTCTTTGGAGATATTGTGGATAGATCAAGAAACGTGCAGATTGTATTATGTCTGCTTTGAAAGTTTTTTATATGTAAAGCCAAATGTGTCTTGCCAGATCCAACATCTTGGATCAATGTAATTACTCTAAAGTCACCATCGTTTGAATCTCGTCCCTCAACTTTGTTGTATAATTCTTTTATACATTCTAAAATAGCTGACTTGGCTTCTTTGTGTCTTTTTCCTCCTAGTATTCTTGCATCCTTTTCTGTTGGAGTTGGACTACTAGGATATGGATTATTTTCTAATTGATATGCATACATCAGACATTCCTCACATAACCATGAACTAATCCTCGCATAATGATTCCTTCCTGACCGCCTGATGATACTTCATATTTTTCTCTATACTTTTCCACAAGTTCAGTTGCCATAGAGTAGAAGTTTTCTGATGAGATTTTTTTAGATTCACATATCTTTTTCCTTATATCTGAAAAAGGTGCCCATCCTATAGAAGTAGAAGACTCTGTTAAACGTTTATCAAATTCAACCTTAAAGTCACCTACTTGATTTGCCACATTTTGTTGTGAAGTTTTATTTACTGTATCTCCTATGTTATTATATTCTTTAACTTTAGCGTCAAAGTGACTTTTTCCCATATCCATACTTAGAACAATTTTGCATTTGGGATCATTTTGAGATAAATATGAGACATAGTTATCTCGCGTCCATACAAAATATGCTACGCCTTTTTTCTCAATAAAAATTTGTTCTGTATCTATTAATTTTTGTAAAATATTATCACAGTTCTTTCCAAAAGTTTTTTTCAATTCTGCCTTTTTTATTCCATTTAAACCTGCAGAGGCTATACTCTCAAAAATGTTCTCACTCATGCCATTAATTTCTTGAAATTTTATTTAATACCCAACGTAGTCTCGCCCAACAATTTAGTGAAAAATTCTTACCTATTGACACATAGCATAAATGAACAGCGGATAGTTTCTAAACAATGATGAATGTGAAAGTGACAATATTTGGCATCATGTATATTATAAAGGAATTTTGATAATTAAACAAAGCAGAATGATGATTGGGTAGTCTGAGACACATGAAGAATTATACCTGGGGTATCTGACTGCTGTAAATAACAAAGATCACTTATTTTATCTAAAAATTATAACTAGGGCCAATATTTCGAATATAGTTTAGCCTAATTTTGAATCCGAAGTTTAATGATGGTTTTGTGTTTACTCTTTTTCGAAATTGAATCCATAGGTACCAACATGTTTGTTCTCTTTCATTCGTTTGTACCTATAGGCACGTTCTGCAAAGTAGATTGCAATAGTGATTGCAAGTGCGCCTGCTGCTGCGGCATATGTCTGCCAACCAGCTTCTGACATACTCCATATACGGTAAAGTCATATAATAATTAGCTGTTTTATATTAATTTTATAAAAAAATTAGCTTATTATACACTTTGTTAAATATTTCATATTTAAAAAAACTCTTTTTGATGAAATTCTTATGCACGAATCATGAGTCAACCTTGTCAGAATTACGAAGTTCAGCCTCAATTTCCATTAAACGCTTTACTCTTTCTTCAACTGGAGGATGTGTTGCAAAAAATCTCGCTATAGTCTGACCTGACATGGCTGGAATTATGAAAAATGCATTCATTCCCTCAATTCGTTTTAATTCTGGTTTTGGAGCTACTTTTACCTCACCGCTTATTTTCATTAGTGCTCTTGAGAGAAACAGAGGTTGGCCTGTCATATATGCACCGCCACTATCTGCGGCAAATTCTCGGTATCTGGATATGGCACGTATTATTATAAAACTTAGAAACCATACAACTGCTGCTACAATCAAAACCAAGAATACTCCTCCCCCTTGTTGTTGTCTTCCTCCAGAACCATATCCATATCCACCCCACATTGCACCAAACATAGAAGATTGCATGACAAACCATGCAATAGTAGAAAATAAACTTGCCAGAGTGATAACCGTAACATCTCTATGTTTGATATGAGTAAGCTCATGTGATAGTACTCCCTCTAGTTCATCTTTTTCTAAAATTCTCATGAGACCGGTAGTTACCACAACTACTGAACTTTTTGGGCCTTTTCCTGTGGCAAATGAATTTGCCACTTCCATATTTACTACGCCTATTCGTGGTTTTGGAATATTTGCTTTTACAACAAGTCTTTCAACAATTTCATGTAAAATAGGATATTCATCTTTTGTTACTAGTTTAGTGCCAGTACTCCAAAGAACTATCCTATCTGAAAAATACCATTGAGCTCCGATCATCAGACCAGCAATAACTGCCATCGGCAATATTCCTAATCCAAAATATAGCGATATGAAGCTAAGAAACGCAAGATAAATTATTGCCAGAACTAGAAAACTAAATGTCATACGTAACGTTAATTGAATGTCAGTTTTGTGCACGATGAAAAGGAGATTTCATCGATTTATAATTCGTCCGATTCAATTTTCAGCAAGCAAATTCTCTGAAATCAAAGATTAATATCTAAATTTATATTCTTAATATATAATGGAAAAACTAGGCAGTGATTGGAAAAAGACACTTACGCCAGAACAATTCGAAATCTGTAGAAATAAAGGCACAGAACCTCCATTTTCTGGAGAATACAATAATTGTAAGGAAAGAGGAATTTACAAATGTGTTTGTTGTGGAATAGATCTGTTTAGTTCTGATACAAAGTTTGATTCAGGTACAGGATGGCCTAGCTTTTGGGAACCCATCAAAAACAACGTGAAAAATGAGACAGACATTAGCTATGGTATGTTAAGAACAGAGGTAATGTGCAAAAATTGTGATGCTCATCTAGGTCATGTTTTTGACGATGGACCATTACCTACAAATCAAAGGTATTGTATCAATTCAGCTTCACTCAAACTTGAGAAGCGTTAAGCAATTTTCTGAAGGTCATTTCAAAATTACCCTAGTATTAATAGTACCGTACAGTACGGTATATCATGTTAACCTGCGAATACTGTCCCAAACAGTTTATCGAAACAGCTACTGGTTTAGTTCAAAAAACATTCCATGAAGTACTTCATGATCCAGAATTAGTAAACAACTAATTCTAGTTCTTTTTTCTTCAAAAGTCATCATTAAAAACGAACTTTTTTATCGGCTGGTCTTGTTCTATTGTAAAGTGACAAAACATTCTAGCCGCAAAGGATCATCGAATGTTGAAAAAAAAGATTCAAGTTCAGATGTTTTAAAAAAAATGAGTTCCATTTCTGATGCTACAAAGACTTTGGCTACAGAAGTAAAATCAATGTCAAAAATTTTTGCGGAGAATCAAAAGATACTCATTTCGTTAAAAACCATGATAGATGCGGTTGGCTCATCGTTAGAACAAATTCAACGATATTCAAGGCAAGTAAATATTTTAGAAGAAGATACACAAAAATTGTTCACCGGATTAAGTCAAGTAAAAGCTCATTCCAATTTAATATCCAAAGTAAATGAACAGACAAACAAACTTCAAGATCAAGTCAACAAGATACGTGAAAAACAAGAATCAATACCTGACGTTAATAAATTAATGCAAAATGTTGCTGACAGCCTTGATTCAATTCGTAACAATACAAAAATGATAATGAATGTAGCTGAAAAAACAGAAAAAATAAGAGATGAAATTAAACAGGTAGCAATAAAAACAGAAAACGTGTCACGTCTAGAAGAAAACATTGTAAACTTGAAAGTAAACATAGATTCAGTAGTCTCAAAAACAGAACCTCTTCTCAATTTGAATTCTGATATAAGAGATGTGGGAATAGAGCTTGGTTCATTAGTTAGAAAGACAGATTCTCTTGCTGCTTTGGGAGGAGACATTAGAAATGTAGGAATAGAATTTGTTAATTTTAGAGAAAACATACTTGGAAAGACAAGGCAAATAGATGAAAAAATGGCTGACTTGACAGAAATGTTAAACAGTAATGTAGCCTCAACATCAGAATTTCATAAAAAAACGAATGAAATCTATAATGAACTACAAGATATTCGTAACATTACCCACAAGACATCCCAGAATACATCACGTGAAGTAATAGGGTTATTGCGTCTATCAGAGTTCCAGTCAAATGTACGTATGCACTCAGAATCAAAATATGGAACTCTGGATGATCTTGAAAAAATGATTAATCAAACAGTAGATATGGTAAATTTATTTGATAGACTTTCTATTGAATCTGAAAAGAAAATGCCACTCCCACAAGAAGTAAAACAGTGGTCTGTGGCAAAAATACTGGATTGTGCAGATAGGTGGGAAATTAGATTTACTGATGTGTTTAGACTTTTGATTTCTCAGTTAGGATCTGATCTTGTAAAAGAATCTTTGAAATTAGAACAGATCAGGGATTTATTTGGAATTCGTGCAGTTGATGAAGTAAGACACGAGTTTAATATCCAATAATTCTAAATGTCATCAGCCATTTCGTAGCCTTTTAGACGCTCTTTCTTTCGTTTCATTAAAGCAAAAATTCCTATGATTGCAGCAATCCATACAGAGCTAAATACAACGTTTGAGAAGCTTACATACATGTATGGAATAGCGTCAAGCAAACTAGCATCAACTGCCTGAGCTTGAAAATGTATGTTAACCATTCCAGTACTATAATCAGAGATGTTTTGTGACGAAGTAGATATCTTATCTACTGTAGAGATCATATTATCAAGGTCTTTTTGAATTAAACCAAAGTCAGTTTCGTCTGTTGGAAATATCCAAACTGGGTTACCATCTTTTGGTAAGAGCACTTTAAGAGTTCTAATTTCTGTCAATAACAGTTGCGGATCGGATGTTGCTTGAATTCTGTACAAAATTCCTCTTGATTCCTCAAGAGGATAAACGGCATTCTTGTATCCCTCAAATGCAACCACTACGCCAAATATGATAAATCCCATAATCCCAATCATTGCAAGTTTATAGTATCCATTTGCCATTTTCTCTGCCTTTGTTACCTTGTGTAGTTTTTGCGATTTACTCTTTTTAAATGTTGAATGTGATATGCTAAGATAGGATATGTAGAAGAATCCTAATGCTTGAATGCCAAGTATTGGTACGAATACAGGATTGTTTGAATAAATTGCTACAAAGATTGCAATGATTCCATAAATGCCAAAAAATATCTCAAGCAAGGTAGTTTTTGTAAAAGGCAAGTTGTAGGCCTTGTCTCTCCAGTCATCTGTCTTGTTTATAATACCATATTTTGGAGTTCGTAAAAATTCATTTTTCTTTCCAAATAAGGCATCAAAAACAGCTACAGTGTTGTTTACTGACATGCCAGCAGAATAAATTATGAGATAAAGATATGCTAGTGCTTTTGATTTCCAGCTACTCCCCCACAAGTCACGTATTATCATGAGATATCCTAGAGGTCCTATGGCAAAATATGCAGCAATTGTAAGCAATGGAAGTGTACTGACAATGTAGATGTTAATTTTTGCTGCCAAAAGTATAGGCATTATAAGAAATTGTACGAGCATTAGAGGATGAACGATGTGTCTGGTTAATTGAACAAATGCTTGAATTTTTGTATCAATTGGAATTTTTTTAATTACAATATCTCCAAGTAATTTAATTGCACATTGCATAGAGCCTTTTGCCCATCTAAACTGCTGTCTTTTTGCTGCATTCATCTGCACTGGAAGCTCGGCATCTACAACAATTTCAGGCAAAAAGACACACTTCCATCCCTTCATTTGAGCACGATAGCTTAGATCTAAATCTTCAACAAGTGTTGCAGTGTGCCACCCACCAGAATCATCAATACATTCTTTTCTCCAAATTCCTGCAGTACCATTGAAATTCATGAAAAGATGTGAGTTACTCTTTGCTCTTTGTTCTATAAGAAAATGAAAATCTAAGCTTAGGGCCTGTGCTTTTGTAAGTGCAGAGTAGGCCTCGTTTACATGACCCCATCTACATTGAACAAAGCCTATTTCGGGCTCACAAAAATAAGGTATTGCTTTTTTCAAAAACCAAGAAGGTGGAATAAAATCAGCATCAAATATTGCTACAAGACTTCCTTTGACATACTTCATTGCGTTTCGAAGTGCACCAGCTTTGTAACCATTTCTTTTTTCTCTTCGTATATGTGAAATATCGAATCCTTTTTTTTGATAATCCACAACAAGATCTTCTAAAATATCATAAGTATCATCATCTGAATCATCCAGTACTTGGATATTCATTTTTTCTTTTGGATAATCCATAGCACATACTGCATTAACAAGTCTTGCTGCAACATATCTTTCATTGTAAATAGGTAGTTGGATTGTAACTGTGGGTGTATCAGTTAGATCAGTTTTTTGTGATTTGGGTTTTTGTTTTGAAAGAAAAACAAGATAATAGAAATTACATGTGTAGAACGTAATCAAAATGGCAATCCCTATGAACACACTGAACAGAAATTCTGTTAATGGGTTTGGGAAGGTATGCATTAACATAGACCCTCTACTCTAAGAAACTAAAAATTGTATTTATAGTTGTATGGATAGGAAGGCACTATCCTTTCTTTGATATTTTTATAGCTTGTACAGGACATACGTTTTCACAAGCAAGACAAAATATACAATCTGGTTCTCTTGACATCAGGGGTTTTTTCTCTGAAGATTGATTTCCAGGAAATTCAGCCCATTCGTACACCTTTACTGGACATGCATCAATGCAAGCTCCGTCGCCAATACAAATATCAAAATCAACAGAAACATACTCACCCCAGATGCCTAACACCTCATTGCCCTTCCTTGTACCAAAGATCTTAATTTTATTTCCACTAGAAGTTGCAGTAAATATCTCACTTACCTTTAGCTTTGTCTTAAATCCAACATCAATTGGACCAGGCTTTGCTCCACTACTAACCTCTGGCTCTGCTTCTGTTTGTACAGCTTGTCCTGGAGGTGGTGAAGCTGGTTTTGGTTTTGGTTTTGCGTTTGGTACAATTTGTGCAAGAGGGGTCATCTCGTCCAATTCTTTCAAGGCCTCTTCTTGAGAAAGTTTCTTTGTCTGAACCAAATGTTCTATCATTTTATCTGCGAGAATTGTATTACGCAATATAGTATCGATAATCATTTTTGCATTGGTGTCTGCCTTTTTTCTATAATCTTTTACCCAAAGAGCATCACCATATTTTTCAACTGGATAAATTTGATAGATCATATCTACAACTTCTCCTGTAACAACTTCTACTTGGATTTGAAGTTCTATCTGTTTGTAACCTGATGCGTCTGGATCTGGCATGTTCTCTTCCTTCCAATAATATGTTGCATACACCCTATCAGCAAATGCATCCATCACAAATGTTTTCTTCAAGCCAATAACAATAGAATCAATTTCATATTGATCTTCTAGTTTTATTGGTAATCTGTAAAGACCTAGTTTGTAGCTGTGTAATGGATAGATACCTCGTTTAGCAATAGTAGATTGTATAGTGTAGACTTTGTCTTTTAACAGAAGAGACATCTATTGGTATTATTTTCAAAAGTCTTTAAAAATGCTTCTTAATAGTCAGGACAGGTTTCTTCCCTTATCTTCCTGTATCTCTGTTCCATTTCTTGTGCAAATGAAAGTACCTTGTCAAAAGCATAATATTTCTTTGGAAAGAACCAACGAATTCCTACTTTGTGACCGATTCCATCCATATCATAGATCATACCTTTTTCTGCCTCTACATTATATTTTTCATCAATTGATCGTTCCTGCACTGTAAGACCACCTTTTGTTTTATCCTCCATAATAATAGAATCATCACCGTCTCGTATGAAATAGAAAATCCCCTTCTTTAGTAATGGAAGTTCTTTGCTCAATTCTTACTTTTCAACTGGATTTCCGATCATGTTACCCCATTCAGTCCATGAACCATCATAGTTTCTCACTTGGGGGTATCCTAGCAGATATTTGAGAACAAACCAGGAGTGAGAAGATCTTTCTCCAATTCTACAATAGCATATCACATCCTTGTCTGGCGTTACACCTTTTGATTCGTAGATCTGTTTTAGATCGTTTACAGATTTAAAAGTACCATCTGCATCGTTGACTGCAGTAGCCCAAGGAATATTATTTGCTTTAGGAATGTGACCGCCTCTTTGTGCATGTTCCATTGGATATTCTGGTGGGGCAGTTATCTCTCCAGTAAACTCTTTTGGAGATCGTACGTCAACCAATACATTATCCTGTCTATCAATTGCTCGTCTAACATCAAACAGATATGCTCGCAATCCTTCATCAGGTGGAAGCGACACATATTTTGTTTTTTGAATGTGTGGTTCATCTTTTGTATATGGTTTCTTTTCTAATTCCCATTTTTTTCGACCACCATTCATTAGTTTAACATTTTTGTGTCCATAATACTTGAAAATCCAAAATACAAAGGCTGCAAACCAATTATTAAAATCACCATATAAGATAACTTCTGATTCTGGAGTAATACCATTTTTTGCCATAAGGTCTTCAAATTGGGTTTTATTTATGATGTCTCTTCTTATTGGATCATTAATGTCACGTTTCCACCATATCAGACTGGCACCTTGAATATGGCCTTGTCTGTATCCATTTTCTGGATCATAGTCCACTTCTACAATGTTAATCGTTTTATTTGAGATATTTTTTGTGACCCATTCAGTATCTGTTAAAACATTTGGATTTGCATAACTCATTTTCTTCTCAAATGAATTACCATTAGCGGTCCTTATATTTTATATCCTCATCAGATGCTTTTTATGTGAAATTAGAATACCACTTTCCGCTTGAATATCAACAGAGTAGCTGTAGTAAGCAAGGTCGGTTCAAAAGAATCAGAAGATGCTGCCAAAAAAGTAGCAAAGAAGCTGCTTGCAAAAAAATCTCAAGTTTTTACTATTTCTCCAGTAGAAGTAGAAGGTGCAAAAAAAGTAGCTGATTTAGAAGAACTAAAGGATGCGAAGCTTGACTTGACCATAACTCTTGGTGGCGATGGTACAACTTTACGTACTTTTAGATATTTAGAAAATGAAGTTCCAAATTTGGCTATAAACGTAGGAGGAAACCGAGGTATATTATCTGAAATTACATTACATGAGATCGATACTGCCATAAACCAAATACTTTCAGATAATATTTTTCTTGATAAACGAATTAGAGTTGTTGCATCATGTAATGGCCAAGACTTTCCACCTGCCCTAAATGAGATCTTCATAAACAGGCAGAATCTTACAAAGACCTCACTTTTTGAAATTAGATTTCAAAATGATACCGTTACACAAAAAATGGATGGCGTCATAATTGCAACACCTAGTGGGTCTACAGGACATTCCTATTCTCTTGGTGGTCCAATATTGCATGAAAGTTTGGATGTATTGATAATTACGCCAGTTGCACCAGTGAACAAATTACCATCACTAGTTGTTCCAGATGAAAAAATAGAGATACTTAGTTCTCATGATTCTAACATTATCATGGATGCTCAAGTGATAAAACCTGCAAGATATGATGATGTCATAACAATAAAAAAATACAAAAAACAAGCAGTATTTGTAAGAATCAAAAAGCGTGGTCTAAGACAGATGAGCAAGCTTGGTTTCTAGAATTTTAGATGCCAGTGCTTTTTATGCAGGTATTCCTTTTGCTTCACAAGAGAAAAGCTATACAACACAAATTGTTTTTGATGAGATAAAACACATCAAGAAAAATCATGATGCATTAAATGTACTGGTTGAAACAAAAAGATTAGAGATTATCAATCCTGAAAAGGAACACATTACAAAAGTGTTGATAAAAGCAAGAGAAGTAGGAGATTTTCAAAATCTTTCCAAAGGAGACATCTCTGTGATTGCATTGTGTTTGCAGATAGAAGGAGAGCTAATTACTGATGATTATGCAATATCAAATACTGCCAAACAGCTCAACCTTAAAGTCATTCCCGTCATGACCAAAGGCATTACAGAGGTAAAGGATTGGGTTTATTTTTGTCCCGGATGTGAAAAAATCTTTTCAAAGATATCACGGTGTCCTATTTGTGGAAATAATCTTAGTCGTAGATAAGCCAAGAGTAAGTCTCTAGCCCAACAGTAAAGATTAGAGTGAAACAATAATTTCATTCGTTTACAAAAATATTGGAATATGTATTAGACATCATGTAATGTTTTTTGGTCTACTTTTTTCTTTGATTTGTTTTCTGCATCAAGCATTTTTCTTATTTTTTGAGCTCTTGATTCCCCCACACCTTTGATTTTTGAGAGCTCGGTATAAGATGCATTTAGTGTATTAGTTGGCGAACCAAATCTTTCCAGCATTCGAGTTGCTAATTTTTCTCCTACTCCTGGCAGACTACAAAGAACAGATAGTTGCTGTTTTTGTAAATCATCTGATTTTTTTATTTTTTTTAAAAATGGGCCCTTTTTATTTTCCTGTCTTGTACACATAGCTATCAAAAGTTTTGCTGTATGTGACGCACTTGGTGTGGGAATAATTGGAATCTTAAAATCTAAGACAACTGACGAGATTGCACCATAGAAAACAAGAGGGTTTTCAGTGAGATCGTCAATTTGATCCACGTTACCTTCCATCAAAATAACTGGATACTCAAAGTGTTCTTTTAGTCTGTTACATTGATCAAATAGTCTTCCATCAAAAACAGATGAGATAAAATCCTGGATACTTTTTCTTTCCACTATGGTTTCTGGGGCTACAATATAATCACCCACTGGTAGATTTTTGAGTTCAATGTTTACTCCAACTGCTCTGAGAAGATCAGGGATTCCGCTTTTCTTTTCCCTTTCATCAATTATCATTCGCAGGTCATTTATCTTCATTATATAACATTTACAGAGTTTGTTAATATTTTATTTGGGAGTGTCAGTTTTTGGTTGACCTTCAGATGGTCCACGAAGCATTTCTTTTATCTTAATCTCTGCTTCCTTGAGATTTTCTTTAACACGTGTTTCTTGTTTTGATAATACCGTGATACGAGTGTTAGCAAGTTCCTTTTTTTCCTCTAATTCTGCAATAAGACTTGCTTTTGTTGATTTTATTAGTATGGAACCTGCGTTTTTGAAAACAGCATCATTATCACCTGCTTTTTTGAGAATTTCAAGTGCTCTTTCTGTCTCAAGTTGCTCCATCTCCAAGTGTTGTTTTTGTCCCATTATGGATTGGAGGTTTTGTTGTAGTTGTTGTAATCTTCCAACTTGTTCTTGTAACCATGGTGGAATTTGTTGCTCGCCAGAAGACATATTAGATTCACGAATTGATTTGTTTATATTTTTACCGATTCGATAGAATCGTTGCTTGCTTGTACAAGACGTAACGTTGAATTCAAATTTGCACGCAAATGTGAAAGTTCTTGTGCGTCAATTAAGATTGTGATTTTTTTATCAAAAGATGTTGTTGTTTTTGTGGGAGTTTCAGCGGAAAATTTATTGTCTATTTGAATCGAGTCAAAAATGGATTTTGTTTTTTCTTTAGCAAAAATTTCTATTTTGGCATTATACCTCAACATCATATGCCATTCCTGCTATTTTAAATCCGCATTTTTTGCAGGCCCATATCCCTACTGCAACTCTTCCAAATTTGGTAGAACCGCATTCAACACATCTTCGTTTTGCTTTCAAAAGCCTGTGTACTGCAGTAAATTTTTTGCGTGGTTTTAAACCATACTTTGCACCAAGTCCCTTTAATGAAGAGCTTTTACTTTTAACCATTTTACATCAGTTTCTCAAGTTGCTTCCTTACTTTTGTTCCCACAGAAAGAGCAATTTCTGAGCATCTTATAACTTGTTCCAAGGTAAAGCCATCAATTCCTCCTTTTTGGATTGCGCAAATGTTTCCCTCGGTATTTGTTGTAATTGTCAATCTTGCATCCATACAAGCTTCTTCATCTGATGACGGGTCTACTATAATATGATCCCCAATTCTTGCCATTGTAACAGATACTGGAATTGTTTTTACAGGCGGTTTTGAAGTTATGCTTTCTACTAGAACTGGAACATCATTTTGGATTTCATATTTTGGAACAGTGCATGATAAAAGAGCTGCAACGGAAGCATATGAACATGCATCAAAGAGATTTCCGTCTGCGTCTGTTACACTACTGTCGATAAAAATTCCAATTACTGATTTGTTCTCGATAAGAACCAATTGGTGTAAATCAAGCATTTCAGTTTCCCTGATTCCTCGATCAACAACTCTTGCCAGTTCTATTACTTCTTCAGAGGGTGGGCCTGGTTCTGCATTGGGATCTGCAAGTGGAAGAATTTCTGCAGTGCATATCAGTATTCCTTTATCACCAAGATCTGGAAACGGTTTATCTGGTTGAATCTTTACTCCTGTGACAATCTCGGTATCTCCAAGCCTTACTCTTGCAGAACCGTTTGCCTTTGGAATTACTCCAACATCAATTGAGAGAGGTCGTTGATCTTCAAGACTTCTACCATCAAGTCTTTTTCCTTCTTTTAGGAGTTCTAAGATTTGTTCACGTTTTAATTGTGCAAGTATAACTGAATTAGCCATGTCTATTATGTCTCGTTTGTAAAGTATTTGTCCATTAATGCTTTTCTTTGCATTTCATAAACTAGTTTACAACCATTTATTCCAGTTTGAACACATTTTTGATACTCAGATGGAGATAAGATTCCATCAAGTTGCATTAGAGTGATTTTTTCAAGATTTGGCATATACGCAATTGGCATATCAGCTTGCCCTTCTTGATCTTCTTCATTGTTAATATCCAAAACTATTTGATCAGCTACTTTTCCTGCCGCACACGCAGAAACCAGATCACGCATAGGTATTCCTGCATCTGCTAAAGCAATAGACGCTGCATCCAATGCAGCGCATCTGGTACCTCCATCAGCCTGAAGCACTTCAATGAAAACATCTACTACGGTTCTAGGAAAGTCCTTTAGTATTACGGCAGGCAATAATGCCTCTTTGATTACTTTGGAGATCTCTATTTCTCTTCTTGAAGGAGCTGGATTCTTTCTTTCTGTGACAGAGAAAGGAGACATGTGATATCGACAACGCAGAATTCCAGAGTCTTGATTTGCCATGTGTTTTGGATGAACATCACGAGGTCCAAAAACACCAGCAAGAATTTTGTTTTTACCAAACTCTATATATGCAGAGCCATCTGCATTTTTTAAAACTCCCACTTTGATAGATATATTTCTTAATTGATCTACTCTTCTTCCGTCACATCTAATTCCATTTTCATTCATTAATTGTGTCATTATTATCACCAAGTTCTACCCCAAGCATGGATTTGACTCTTTCAGTCAAGTTCGGCATATGTGCCTGGGCATCAACCATTCTGATTGCTTCTATTGCCTTTAATAATCCATCTGGATCTTCAGATGAAACTACTATCCATCCATTTTGTCCAATTGTAATCATTGCTTTTGTGGCCATCTCAATTGTTTGGATCATAGAGCCTCGTTTTCCAATAAGTCTTGGAACCTTGCTTGGAGAAATCTCGATTAGCTCTCCTGATTCAATTTTTCCAAGATCCCTATCCTGTACAGTAAGCAAAGGATCACGCGATCTATCAAAATTAGCAATTCGTGCTGCAACCAAGTCCCCTTTGTCAAGTCTTTCTTTAAGTTCATCTTTGGTTGGAGAATAGTCTCTACCAAAAACATCTTGGGCTGGTAAAAATCCTACAAAACATGAGTTAATATCAAACTCCCATGATAATGATGAATGTCCTACTACTTTGCCTATAATCAAGTCATTTGTTTTTGGCATGTATATTCCTGTAAGTGGAATGACGCGTACCGCATTATCAAAAATTTCAGAAATACCCACACTTGTAGAAATAATTCGATCTCCTTCTTGGTAGACATTTTGTTCCGGTCTAAAGGGTCCAGTTGTTATAACGTCGCCAGGAATTACGTATCTTCTTTTTGTTTCCATCATTTCGCGACCTCAACAGAAGCAGAACCTTTTGTTATTGATCCCAATCTATCTATCACATTTGCCCTTGCTGCAGCCGGTATATCTAGTATTACTTTAAGAGAGCCATTAGCTTGCCATTCTTCTTTTTTTAAAGACCCTACAGATTTTAAAACGGAATAAGATTGTGCAGCAAACTGTGCGGGTACAAGAATTTCAAGAAGCATGTTTTCTGATTTTAATGGTATTATGGAACGCAGTTGTTCAACAATATCTTTTGTTTGTTCGTCTACATTTTTAAATGGATCAACTGAGACTCGTGCATCATCCATAGCTTGCTCTATCCGAAGCGGCGGATGGGGGAGATGGGATCTAGGATCGACAAAGTTTTTGGCAATAAACTCTACAATTTGTTTACGTTTTTCTGAAACCATCTTTCTTCTTTGATCTGTTGTTAGGTTAAGATCACCTTTTTGAAGAATTATAGTTGCAATTGTAGCTTGATCTATTGTCTTAAATGCTTTCATCAATTTTTCAGTAGATGCTCGTGTGCCCTTATTAGAATCTGAATAAATCTCCTCAGAGATCATTATAGATGAAATATCTTTCTTTTTTCCTAACTTGAAATCGAGTGCTGGATCTGGCTTTACAAGAATCTCGAATTTTTCTCCTTCAACTGCAAATCTGACTACGGATGGCTTGTCCATAATTGTGATATTTAACTTTGGTATTTATCTATACGGAAAAACTCGCTAGATTTTTATTTGGACTAACGATTGTTTTCTCTAAGGTTTGACTTCTTTAGAGATTATTGAGCAAAATGAACGAAAGATTGTTGTTAAATTAAAGAATGTCCCATTACAATACGCCAACGCATTAAGAAGAATTTGCCTAACTGGAGTGCCTGTTTTTGCTATCGACGATGTAGTGATAATTGAAAATTCTTCTGTCCTTGCAGATGAGGGTGTAGCCCATAGACTTGCAATGACTCCAATAAGGACAGACCTAACAAGGTTTGTTGAAGCATCAAATTGTGACTGTCATAGTGAAGTTGGTTGTTCTCGTTGTAGAGTGATGTTAATGATCGATGCAGGTTCTGCAGATACTACAAGAACTGTTACATCAGCTGAGCTTACCTCGGAAGATGAAGTTGTAAAACCAGTTAGTGATAAAATTCCAATTATTGAACTTGCACCAAATCAAAAATTAAAACTTGAAGCATATGCAAGATTAGGAAGAGGTACGGAACATGCAAAATGGAATTCTGCTACAGTTTCAGTATTAACAGAAACTGGGAATCCTGAGGATCACATCTTAACTATAGAAACAACAGGCGCACTAACGCCAGCTCAAATAGTTTCAGCTGGAATAGAGGAGCTTGCAAAAAGACTAGATAGCTTCAAACAAGTAATTTCTACCCTTGGCTGAGCATGCATTATATTTGGGTTAAAAAAGGCAATATTACAAATGACCAATCAAGTTGTAATGCAAATGGCAAAGGAACTCAAAGGGGCATCAAAGAAAAACAATGCGCCAATATGGTCAAGATTAGCAGAACTTGCACTCAAACCATCTAGCGCTAGAAGAACAATCAATATTGGTCAAATAGATAAATTTGTAAAAGACAATGACATAATTGTTGTTCCAGGAAAAGTACTTGGAACGGGTTACCTTTCACATAAAATAACACTTTGTTCATTTTCAATTTCTACATCTGGCGCCAAAAAGATTCTAGACTCTGGTGGAAAGATTCTCAACTTTACTGATCTAATAAAAATCTATCCAACAGGAAAAGGAGTGATAATAATTGGCTAAACAACAAACCCATACAAAGACTGAAGTCAAACAAATTCAGAACATCATAGTGGATGGAACAAACATGATTGCAGGAAGACTGTGTTCACATGTAGCAAAACTATTGATTGATGGAAATCGAGTATCAATTGTAAACACTGAGAATGTCATGTTAAGCGGTGACAGAGATGCTATCATAAAATCATACAGGAAATTTTTAGAGATTGCAAGTATTAATAATCCAAAGTTTGGACCATTTCATCCAAGAAGACCAGATACCATGATAACCAAGATGGTAAGGGGTATGTTACCAAAAAAACCATCAGGAAAAACTGCATTCAAAAGACTAAGAGCATACTTGGGAGTACCAAATGAGCTTAAATCAATGACAACTACACAATTTGAAGATTCAAAGATTAGAAAAGCTTCTCCATACTATACCAGCATGGGAGATCTTGGAAAATTAGTGGGATGGCATGAATAATGGTTACTAGAATAGAAAGTTATTTTGCATCAAGAAAATCTGCAAGAGCACATGTTCACATTGCAAAAGGAGCAGGCATGGTTAGAGTAAACAATATTCCAGTAGAAATAGTTCAACAAGAAACTGCAAGAGAAATAATGCTTGCACCATTAGAGGTTGCTGGAGATTTGAGAGATAAAATTGATCTTTTCGTGCGAGTAAGCGGTGGCGGTTTTATGGGACAAGCCTATGCATCTTCTGTAGCCATATCAAGAGCAATGACAGGTTGGACAAAATCAAAGAAAGAACCAAAGGATCATCCATTTACAAAAACAATTCGCGAGGATCTTAAAAAACGCCTTACTGATTTTGATAAACATCTTCTAAGCGGTGACGATAGGAGAAAAGAACCCAAGAAGTTTGGTGGGCCTAGTGCTAGAAGAAGAAAACAGAAATCATACAGGTAAGATTTGAAAGCTGTAATTTTGACCTATATACATGGTAGAAGTGGTAAGTTGTTTACTGATTATTTCCCAAAGGCAATCAATAAAATGAAGACCTAAAGTTTGGGTTTAGATTTTTCATACATAGTTATTTTATCTTCGTATTGTAAAGTGACAGCAATATCATCTAGTCCGTCAAGCAGAGTCTTTTTTCTGTGACTTTCTATTTCAAAAGGAATAACAATATCATTAGTTATGGTTTGGTTTAGTAAATCAACTTCAATCTCAGATGAATTATTGAATAATTTCTCTACATTTTGAGAGTCAAGCCTTATTGGTAAAATTCCATTTTTAAAACAATTATTATAAAATATATCTGCAAAAGACGGAGCTATAATTACCCTAAATCCATAATCAAGCAAAGCCCATGCAGCGTGTTCTCTACTAGAACCGCAACCAAAGTTGTCTCTTGTAAGCAATATCTTTGAATCACAATATTTTGAATTATTTAAGACAAAATCTTCTCTTGGTTTATCTCCGTTTTCAAACCTCCAATCATAAAATAAATACTGACCAAACCCAGTTTTTTGCACTAGTTTTAAAAATTGTTTTGGAATTATCTGATCAGTATCTACATTTACCTTATCAAGAGGTGTAACAATGCTTTTTATTTTTTTAAATCGTTCCATGTTAATTCAAATTCAATTCTCTTACATCAATAAAATGTCCTGCTAGTGCAGCAGCTGCTGCCATAATAGGACTGACTAGATGAGTTCTTCCACCTGCACCTTGTCTTCCCTCAAAATTTCTATTTGATGTGCTAGCACATCTCTCTCCAGATGTCAAGATGTCAGGATTCATTCCCAGACACATACTACAACCTGATTCTCTCCATTCAAATCCTGCATCCTTGAAAATTTTGTCTAGTCCTAATTGTTCTGCCTGTTTTTTAACAAGTTGTGAACCTGGTACAACCATTGCACGTACCTTTGATGAGATCTTCTTATCCTTGATTATTTTTGATGCTTCAATCAAATCTTCTAATCTTGAATTCGTACAAGAACCTATGAAGATTCGATCAAGTGAAATGTCTGTGATTTGCATTCCTGGCTTGAGACCCATGTATTGTAATGCTTTATGTGCTGCCTTTTCTTCATCAGGATTTCCTTTAGAATACTCTTCTGGAAACGGCACAGTTCCTGTTACATCAGTAGTCATTGCAGGATTTGTTCCCCATGATACTTGTGGCGATATCTTGTCAGCGTGTAATGTAAAGCTTTTATCAAAATGTGCTCCTGCATCACTTTTTAGATTTTCATGCCAATAATCTACAAGTTCATCGTAATTTTTTGGAACATATTTCTTTCCTCGTAAGAACTCGAATGTTTTTTCGTCAGGAGCAATAAGACCAGCTCTTGCACCTGCTTCAATAGACATGTTACAAATTGTCATTCTTTGTTCCATCGTAAGATCTGATATTGTTTCTCCTCTATACTCTATTATTGTGCCAGTTCCGCCAGCTGTTCCTATCTGTCGTATAATAGAAAGTATGATATCTTTTGCAGTAACAGCATGTGGGTTTTTTCTCTTGCCTTCTATTTTGATCTCAAAAGTTGTCGGTTTTTCCATCCAGATACATTGAGTAGCCAAGACATGTTCCACATCACTTGTTCCTATCCCAAATGCTAATGCACCAAAGGCGCCATGTGTAGAAGTATGGCTGTCTCCACAAACAATTGTGGTGCCAGGCAATGTTATACCAAGCTCTGGACCAATAACATGTACTATTCCTTGATTCGGACTATGAATATCAAATAATTCAATTCCAAAATCTTTACAGTTTTTTTCCAATACTTGGATTTGCCTTGAAGAGATCTGATCTACAATTGGTAACGACCTGTCAGTTGTTGGAACATTGTGATCCATTGTAGCAAATGTGAGGTCGGTTCTTCTTACCATTCGTTTATTCATTCTCAATCCATCAAAAGCCTGCGGCGATGTTACTTCATGAATAAGATGCCTATCTACATAAAGTAGGGAAGGTCCATTATCCTGCTCTAATACGATATGAGAATTCCAAATCTTTTCAGCTAGTGTTCTTGACATTATACAGAGATTCTTTGCAGACGCAAGATATAATGGTATAAAAAATCTTGATCTTGATTAACTGAAATTTAGATTCAAACTTTGAATTTTTCTGATTATTTCATCATGATTTGCTTCAGATTCGGTAGAGAATATTAATAAACCATCGTCTAAGAAAAGTGTGATAAGTTTTACTTTTTCTTTTGAGGTAATCATCCAATTTGTCTTGCCTAAAGTACTATCAAACATATTTTCCATATTTGCCTTCACCGAAGCTTGATAGTGAGCCATATTATCCAATTCCTCATTAAGCAAAGGCGTTTTGTTTTCACGTCTCACAAATGAATGCAGTTTACGATTTTTTATTTTCCCTACAAATCTAATAGAATCATCTAGCTTTAAAACTTCTGTTAATTTGACAGTATCTGTATTTATGTAATTTTGTGTCAATTACTTTATGGATAAAAAAATCCGTCATAAATAGTATTTCTTGATCTTTTGAATATAGAATAACAAAGAAAAATTTGAAATAGCATCTTTTATGGTTTGTAATTGAACAATCCACCTGCAGCAACAATCTTTCCAATTAATTCAGGAAAAGGCTTCATTGGATAAATCCTGCTTTTGGTTAGATTTTTTATTTCATTTTTTGTAATGTCAATCTCCAGGGTATCACTTTGTGAAATATCCTTGTATGCATTTTCGTCAATTTCTATTGGCAGCAAAAATGCACCATCAACTGCATTTCTGTAAAATATTCTTGCAAACGACAAAGCCAGAACTGCTTTTATTCCTGAATACGAAAGTGCTATTGGAGCATGTTCTCTTGATGAACCGCACCCAAAATTGCGACCTGCAAGTATAAAATCACCTTCTTTTACTTTAGAGTGAAAGTCTTTATCCAAGCCTTCCATTGCGTGTTTTGCAAGTTCCTTATAATCATGAATCTTAAGATAAGGACCTGGAAGGATTACATCCGTATCGATGTTGTCTTTTTCATATTTTATTACAGAACCTTTCATTTCAAATCCCTCGGATCGGTTATCTTTCCAGTGACAGCTGATGCTGCTGCAACAAGCGGTGATGCAAGATATGTTTTTGATTCTAAATGTCCCATTCTTCCTGGAAAATTACGATTTGTGGTACTGATGCAAACCTCGTCTTTTGCTAGGACTCCCATGTGCGCTCCACAACAAGCACCACAAGTTGGTGGACCAATCATCACTCCAGCATCCATAAAAATTTTAAGGAGTCCTTCGTCCATTGCCTTTTTGAAGATTGAAATTGCAGCTGGCAAGATCTCGGTTCTAATTTTTACATGTCTTCCTTTGAGAATCTTTGCTACTGCTCTTAGGTCTTCAAGCTTGGCACCAGTACAAGAACCAATGTACGCTTTGTCTAGCTCAATTGAGGACAAATCCCGTGCTACTGAAATATTTTCTGGAGAGAATGGTTTTGCAACAGTTGGTTCAAGTTCAGATGCTTCGTATTCGTATAACTTTTCATATTGTGCGTCCTGGTCTCCATGAACTTCTTTGTATTTTGTTGCACCTCTAGTAGATAAATAATCTCTAAGTTTTTTATCTGGTTCTATGATTCCACTTTTTGCTCCCGCTTCTGTCGTCATGTTTGTTAAAGTAAGACGTTCTTCAACTGACATTTCAGAAACCCCACTACCTCCAAATTGCATTGTTTTGTATGCAGCACCATCATTACCGATATCACCAATAATTTTCAGTATGAAATCTTTTGCCATTACATGATTTGGTAATTTGCCATTTAGCTTAAAGTAAATTGTTGGAGGTATTTTGAACCATATCTTTCCATTTAACAAAACATAGGCAACATCTGTATGACCAAGACCTGCTGCAAATGCACCAAGTGCACCTGTAGTATTAGTATGTGAATCTCCCCCTACATAGACTTCACCTGGTAATACCATTGCCTCTTCATGCGATAACGTATGACATATTCCGTACTGACCCATTCCATACTTGAAGTGTTTTGAAATTCCAAACTCTTTTGTAAAATTTGTAAGAAGTACGATATTTTGAGCAGATATCTTATCAGCAGAAGGAACGAAATGATCCTCTGCAACCCAGACTTTTGATGGATCCCAGAGCTTGTCTATCTTCATACCCTGTTTTTTCAATTTTTCAAATACTGCTATCACTCCAGGTCCAGAAACATCATGAATCATTACCTTGTCTACGTTGACAAAAACGACATCATCAGGAGCTAAACTGGTCTTTCCAGATGCTCTGGCAAGTATCTTTTCTGTTATGTTCATTCCCATTCGATTGAACTGGGCTTTTTTGAAATTAAAAGGTTTGCAGAAGAAAATGAGTTAGATTTTGTCATATACATCATGATGAATATCGCAAACGATTTAATGAAGAACTTTGTTTCTTGAAATTTAATAAGTAGTGATTTAGAGTGTGATTAGTGAAATTCTGGTTATTTTTGATTTTTGTATTATCTTCCTGCATAATTTTATCTGCATATTCTCAACCTAGCATAAAAGACAATGATTTTGTAGTTCAAAAATATGTTTCAGACATTTGTTGTAGTCCAACCACAATGGGTTTTGTAGACAAAAACAATATCCTAGTGTTAGAAAAAACTTCAGGCAATGTTACTCTTATACGAGATGGCGTACAACAAGGACCAATACTTCATGAAAATGTCACAAGCATAGGAGAACAAGGAATGCTTGGAATCACTAATGTTGGAACTAAGGTATATCTTTACTTTACACAATCTTCATTCAATGGAGGACCGCCATTAGGGAAGAGGATTTATAGCTATGATTGGAATGGAAGTGCGCTTATACATAAAACCCTTGTAAAGAATTTTCCACAGACACAAACCTACCATAATGGCGGAGCCATGACTACTGATCTGAATGGCTCTGTATACATTGTTCTTGGAGATGCTGGACAATATGGAAAACTGCAGAATCAGCCAATTGGTGAACCAAATGATACGGGTGTTATTTGGCGTGTTGCTCCTACTGGACCGTATTATGCAATTGGTATTAGAAACAGTTTTGGTTTAACCGTTGATCCTGTAACTGGAAAACTTTGGGATACAGAAAACGGTCCTGACTTTGGCGATGAGGTTAACATTGTACCACCAAACTTTAACAGCGGCTGGGATATCATCCAAGGTCCTGCAAATAAAACCACACTTTACAAGCCTAAAGGAGGGAGTGACCTTACTGGATGGGGTATTATCACGGGGTCTACAAATAAAACTACATTAGCACAACTTCCAAACTATCCAGGATATACTTATCATGATCCACAATTCACTTGGATGAAAACGGTTGCGCCAACAGGAATAGCATTTGTTAATTCTCCGCAATTTGAAAAATATAAAAACAGTGTGTTTGTCGGAGATTGTAACAATGGTAATTTATACAGATTTCAATTAAATGATAACAGAGATGGTTTTGTTTTCAAATCACCTCAACTAGCTGATAAAGTTGTAGGCTGGGGTGACTCCATGGATGAGATAATATTCGGTACAGGATTTGGATGCATGAGTGATGTCATTGCAGGGCCAGATGGTCTATTGTATATTGTTTCATTATCAGATGGTGCAATCTACAGGATAATTCCTAATTCAACAACACAAAATTTTATGTCGAATAACTTTATGCAATATCTGCTTTATTTCCTAATTGTGCCTGCAGTGGTTATTGCTGCCATATACATAAGAAAAGACAAGAAATAATTTAAAAATAATTCAAAATAAAGTATTTTGGTTTTATCATCATTTGTAATCTTAATTTTTTGAATTCCAACAAATTTTGCACATATACCCCTTTATGCCCCATTCTTTTTTTGGGCTGTAACTGATAAAACCAAGTTTGGTACCACATATACTACATAGTTTCTTTGATTCGTTGTCTGACTTTTCCTTTTCATCAAAACAAGTTTTGCAAAGCCAGCCTTTTACATCCCATTCCTTTTTTGATTTCCACAAGCTAAATGATCCTGGTTTTGCACCACATACAACACATTTGTTTTCATCAGTTTTTTCATAGTGTTTTTTCATTACATCCACATAACAATCGGCACATAGTGGACCTTCAACATTCCAATTACGCTTTGGTTTATGTTTATGAAAAATACCCTTGTTGCATATAGTACAAAATTCTTCTTTTTTGGCGAATAATCCCACGATATTAAATTAATTTAGTATTACAAAAAGATAACAATCATTCTGATGATTTAGTCCTAAATTTTATTAATTATAGATGTGATCTTCGTGTGTTTGAGAAAATCAATTTTACTTGGATTATCTGTATTGATCGTAATTCCACTTTATTGTTCCGCATGGGCTACAACAGATCTCAGCACATTGGGTAGTCCATATGTTACAATTACTCCTTCATCAGGTCCACCTGGCACAATGATTACTATTACAGTATCACATCTTCCTGATATTTCAAAGGAAACGTATCCGTATCCTGATCTTTACATCTACCTACCATTCTCAAAACCATTTGGAGCGACAGTACAGAGTCATTGTGAAGGAGAAGATTGTTTTCCAATTTATACATATGATGACGCATTGAAACAAAACTTTGAAAACAGAACTATAACATTTACATTATTTAGTACAAATAATCCAAATCCTATCTTTCTTAATGGTTACGAAAATTCTATCTGCGATGTTATTCTAAATGGAAAGATAATACAAAGATACTCTACGTTATGTAATACAAAAGACGAACCAACAGGTACATATCAAATCAGATTTGTTTGGTTACTTGAAACTAATTTGGAACAAAGATATACTGCAAAAACTGTCCAGTTTACTGTCACTCCTGGATCTCCATCAATTCCACCACCGGTTGCTGAGAACGGCAATATTGTAATAAAGGAATATCAGAGTGGAGTGATTAACGGTGCAGAATTTGAAAATAAACTCAGGGCACTTGGGTGGAATGATGAACAGATAAGACAAGCATTGGCCATCATAGGAAAGCTTCCACATCAAACTGGTGGCTCTGGTCCAGATCATACGTCAAATGTTCTTCAACAAGTGAATATTTCTCAGAATAATATTGAAAAACCAAGTTCTGGGATGATTGAAAACAATACAAGGTCGTCTGAATCAACAACTGTACAAACTCATACTATCGTAAATGATGCTGAACAGAATAGCTTATCTTATACACCACAACAGATCATCTCACAACCTATACCTTCACATAGTTCAACTTGGAATAATGTTGCAATCACAATAGCTATTGGTACAGCTGGAGTTGTTGGTAGCATAATCTTTGTTATGAAAAAGACAAGGAAAGATATTCAATAGGCATTGCAAAACGCTAAAAAGTAAAGGTGAATAAATCGCATCATGTCTCTTTCTGTTTATCCTATAAAATCAGAGGTAAAAACAGAAGCCTTTGATCTCTTTGAATCCTTGATTAGTTCTTTGCAAAGAACCAAGATCATGGTGGAAAATGGAGACGTAATCATAATTTCAAGCAAGTTTGTTGCAAATTCTCAAGATAGGGTTATTGATTATGAATATGTTGTCCCATCTGAGGAATCCAGATCCCTTGGTAAAAAATTTCAAATCAATCCCAAGATTGCAGAAATCATACTGCGAGAATCTGATACTATTTTTGGCGGCGTACCTGGATTTGTAATTACATCATCTGATAACATCATGGCCCCAAATGCAGGAATTGACAAATCAAATGCACAAAAAGGAAAGATAATTCTGTATCCCATAGATGCATATCGTGTTGCAGAACAACTGCGACGAAAAATTTTCTTAAAATATTCGATACATGTTGGTGTTATAATTATAGACAGTAGGTTAATGCCTGCAAGAGTTGGTACAGTTGGTGTTGCCATTGCATGTACAGGAATAGAACCATTATCTGACATACGGGGTCAAAAAGATCTTTTTGGAAATCCGCTTAAAGTTACATTTCAGGCAGTAGCTGATAACCTTTCATCAATAGCAAATCTCAAGATGGGTGAGGGCTCTGATGCCATCCCATTTTGCATAATAAAAAACTCAGAGGCACAAATAACAGATAGGAAAATAAGCCAGCATGAGATGACCATCTCATATGACCAGTGTGTCTACGTTCGTGGACTAGGAACGAAAAACTAGAACAGTCATACTTTTAATAGAGGTCAGATGGAGGTGGAGCTATGATGGTAGAGTTTCTGACTAAATATCCAAAGACGGTATCCCTACTTAACGGTAAGAGAGAAAAGATATCAGTAGACAAGAAGGGTGTAGAACAGCTAACTATAGTTGTCAAGAATAGTGTTGATGAGTTATTGAAGATATTTTCACATGAAGGCTTTACCCATGTCAAATTTGAACACAAACAGCCATTGCAGATAGGACATGGTCTTTCATTAAAATTGAAAAAACCATGGGAGATGCATGTAAGACTACTTGAGATGAAAAAGGGATTAGTTGCCATTCAGGCAGAAGTTGAGGTCTCAAGAGATTATTTGCAGCACCTGTTTTGCCAAAGAACTCCAGTCTTTTATGAAGTTGAGATGCTACTAAAAAAACACCAAATAGAATACAAGATCTGGAATGAAAGAATAAAGAAATACGTACAGACTGTTTTTGATAATTATAAAATCCAACTCAAGACGCCTAGTTTTCCAGTCTTTGCTTGGAAGCCAATGGTATTTGTAATTGGGACAATCGGATCTATTTATCTTATAAAATACCTGCTTACAATCTAGAACCTTTAATTAGATTTTTTCATTAATAAAAATAATGAATTCCAAGCTTGTAGCATCACTAAAATATTATGGGATTTCACCTTGGGAACTGGAAGTACTTTATGGGTTGTTAAATGGCATGTTTAGAGTAGAAGAACATCCCATTCCCCAACAATACGAAGACTATACTACTATGTTAGATATCGCTTTTCCATTGGAATTCAATGAAGCATTTTTCAAATGGTTTGGAAATGCAAGATGGGACAAAACAAAAGGATTACTAAAAGAGCTAAAAAGACGTAGGGGAAACGGACGGACACTGCAAACTTTCATTCGATTTGTTGGCAATCCAAACATAAATTTTGTCGTGGATTTACAGGAGAACACTTGGTTTAACAATGCAATTGATAAAATAGATTTTGTTTTGGAGCTTCTTCCGTTCCAGCTTGATCCAAGAAAAATTCCTCAAAATATCAGTGATGTGATTTATGAATTTGATGAGACAATAGGAAAGTGGAATGTACATACTTCAGATTCAAATGATACGACATATGTTTTTTCAAAAAATGAATGGAAACTTACTTGATTTCTTTTTCTAATGGTTCTAACATAGATTGTAGTTCTTGGTATTTTTTTTCCAAAAATTCGAGGGCTTCTTCTAGTTTTTTTGATTTGCCATATTTGTAACGGATCATTTCTCTATGACGCCAAAAGTTTTTTCCTTCCCCAACTGACATTGTACTAAAATAATCTGTTCCTTTCATTGTGTCTGGAATTTTTATATTATAAGGGAAAAGATATTCTGCCATGAACCACTCGTCTCCATCAGGATAGTCACCACCTGTATCAATATCAAAAAAAAGATGCAATAGATGTGATTGCATAAGACCTTCGTCATGAATTGTTGGATGCTTGATGTTTGATTTTTTGAAATCAAGATTCAGAAGACTTGGCTCAAAGTAGCCCTTGATTATAGATTTTCGAAATACCTTGTTTACTTCTGATATATTCAACGATAAAATACTCTCAAACTCAACATGCTAATAACTTATTTCGTTCTTGATGCCTACTATCTCCCTTGTGTAGTGCGACTAAACATACCTAGATTGTCTACAGTACCATTCATAATAAAATATAAAAAAATAAAAATTTACTGATGGTTTCTAGAAAAATTTTCCTGAAGTAATCAAGTCTTTGATTTTTTTGTCCAGATTGAATAATTTTTAGATTTGTAGTGAGTCCAACATTTTTGAGATGTCTGTGATTGGTTTACCGTTAGATGTAATTTCCTGAGCAGATGGAGGATTCTCAAGATAGTTTGGAATCCTGTCCGCAATTCTTTGATCATATGGAGCAATAAGCTCATTTTGATAGAATATGCCTGTTGGTATTTTTTCACACCATTCATTTGATTTGATTAATGCCTGCGTCAGCTTTTCATTTTCTTCTTCTTGTGAATCAATATGCACAATAGGATCATAGTTTGTGTCTTCAAGCTTGTATATTCTTGACTGTGGTTTTTTTGTCATCTCGTTGATATTATCCATTCCTGAAAACCAATCTCTTGTGTTGATGTCGTTGTATGTTGGACATGGTTGAAGGACATCCAAAAATGCCAATCCTCTATGTTTTACTGCAGCAATAATCAAATCTTTTAGTTGTCTTACATCATAAGCATATCCTCGTGCAACAAATGTAAAGCCGCTGGCAATTGCAAGTGCTATTGGATTTACAGCTTGGTTAACATTAGGTTCCGGAAGTGATTTTGTTTTCAACCCTAGCTTCAAAGTTGGAGAGGCTTGTCCTTTTGTCAAGCCATACACTCCATTATTGAAGATGATGTATGTCATGTCAACATTTCTTCTGCCAGCTGCAACAAAGTGTCCAGCTCCAATTCCCAATCCATCCCCATCTCCTCCTGCTGCAATAATTGTCATCTCAGGATTTGCAAGCTTGGCACCCTGTGCAAATGTCATGACTCGTCCATGCAAAGTATGTATTCCATAGACATTTACAAAATGAGATGTTTTTCCTGAACAACCAACTCCTGAAAAAATAGCAGCCTTGTCTCTTGGAACTTCCATTTCTGCTAGTGCCATTTGTATTGCATTTACAATCCCGAAGTCTCCACACCCAGGGCACCAGTCATTGTGGACCTCTGTCTTGTAATCTGATAAATTAGACACCATATGTTAACACCTGTCTTTTTTCTGCCTTGTCTTGTAATATTTTTTTTAATGAATCATAAATTTCAGTACAAGTCATTGATCTTCCAGTATATTTTACGATATAATAATCGACTTTTTGATCCAAGTGTTCGTTTAGTAAAGAGCCAAGCTGTGCAGTGTGGTTTGACTCTATGTCTATGATTGTTTTTGATCCTTTTATCAAAGATTTGATGTAATCAGTTGGAAATGGCTGTAATAACTTGATCTGGATAAAGCCTATTGCAAGTCCTTCTTTTTTTAGCATATCAATTGCATCTAAAATTGGTCCTTTGGTGGAACCCCAACTTATTATACAGAATTCTGAAACACCATAGTTTGTAGCTTGGTCTTCCTTTGGTATCGTTTTTAGAGCAAACTCTAGCTTTGTAGCACGCTTGTCCATCTTGAAAATTCTGTTTTCAGGATCTTCTGATATATGACCATATTCATCACTCTCATCACCAGTGTTCCAAAACATTCCCTTTTCCAGTCCAAGTCTTGAGCGTGGTGATAGTCCGTCAGGAGAGGAAGCAAATCTTTTGTAATCTTCTGATTCAATTTTTTCTAAAAGCTTGCCACGTTCAATTGTAATCTTTTTTGGATCAAATCTTTTTACGGTTGCAACTGTACTTGCAATGAATTTGTCCATCAGATGTATAACCGGCATCTGAAAAGTTTCTGCAAAATTGAAACATTTTGCAGTATCATAGAATCCTTCTTCCATATCCCCCGAGGCATAAACAATTCTTGGAAAATCTCCATGCCCTGCATGTATTGCAGATTGTAAATCATCCTGACCATGTCTTGTTGGTAGACCTGTTGATGGTCCGCTTCTTTGGTATAGTGTCACTACAATTGGCACTTCGTTTATTCCAGCCCATCCAAGAGCTTCAGACATTAAGGAAAATCCTGGACCTGATGTACATGTTGCAGCGCGTGTTCCAGTAAGTGCTGCACCAATTGTCATCCCAATTGCAGAAATTTCATCTTCTGTTTGTACGATCATTGTGGAACCTGGTCTGTTGTTTTTTACATCAAAGGTCTCATTTGATTCCATAAATACACTTTCATCGGAAGCAGGAGTAATAGGATAATATGATTGGAATCTGCAACCGCTTGCTATCTTGCCAAGACCTGTTGATTGAAAACCTTGAAGCATGATTGTATCTGGTTCCTTTTGGATTGATGAGAGTTGATACTTGTATTTTGGATATTTTGCGGTTGCAAAGTTATACGCATAGTTTGCTGCGTGCTTGTTCATCTCTGCAATCTGGGATTTTTTTGAAAAAATAGACTCAACTGATTTGAGTAAAGTATCAGAAGGTAGACTCAAAATTCCAAGTGATACCGAAACAGCAAGAACATTAAGCATTCTAAACATGCCCCTAAGCTTTGGATTTTGCATTTCGTCTGCCAGATTGGATAAAATAGTCTTAAATGAGACAGGATAAAGCTGAACCCCGCGCTCTTTTGCTGCATCCAATGCTCCCAGTATAGTTAATGACTTGTTTTTTGATGTTAGATATTTTACTAGTCTTTTCTTGAAGTCGTGATCTAGTGTAGAGACTTCTTCTATTTTCATTGGTGCAAGATCAGACTCGTAAACTATGGCACCATCATTGAAAACATCATCTGCGTGTCGAAATATTGTTTCAGCATCAAATGCTGCAAGCATTGTTACACCGTTTACATTAGAACGAATTGTTTTATCTGAAACTCGAACTCCAAAATAACTATGCTCACCTTTGATATTAGAATAATATTCACGTTTTCCAAATATTTTCAAACCAGATGCTGCACATGCACCTGCAAAAATGTTCGCTGCAGTTTCTACACCTCCTCCTTGAGGACCACCTATAACCCATGTTAGATCTATAGAGGACATATCAAACCTAGACATTAATCAAATATTAACAATGCTATGATCATCCACCAGTAGCTGCATCGCCAAGTGCACACTCACACTTATCACGCTCTCCACAAAAAGGACAAACACAAATACATTTCTCTATTGGGTTTGCACACTGGACACAAATTGCAAACTCATCCTTGTGTTTCAAATTGGTATTACTACCACATTTTATTATAAATGAGTTGTTATAGAAATGATCTTAAACCATTTTTGTATCATAATCAAACACCGCAAAGATTATCCCTAGAAACTTAGATTACAATCATAATACAATGAAGTTAAAAGTACAATCAGTTAAAGAAAAACCTAAGAAAATGCGAATGGTTTCAAACAGGAAAAAACGTAATAAAATCAAAAGTATTGAGCCAAAATTGGACTATAAACTCTTGTACGAAGGCTCACCAATATTACAACGAACTATCAATAGACAAGGGATCATAATTGCTTGTAACGATCTTTACGCAGAGCGTTTTGGTTATTCAAAAAAACAAATCATAGGTAAATCTATTTTCAATCATATTGCAAAGAAAAGTCATGATGAAATGAAAAAAACCTTTAACACTTGGAAGAGAACCGGTCTAGTTCACAACAGAGAAATTTGGTTTAAGAGAAAAGACAAAACTGTTTTTTTGGGATTATTAAGTGCAACCAACATTTATGATTCTAAAAAACGCCTAATCGGAAGCAATACTGCAATAAGAGACATCACAATGCTTCACAATGCAAGAAAAAAGATACAAGAAAATGAAAATAGAATAAGAAAACAATTTACAGAACTTAAGAAAACAAATAGTCTTTTACTATCAACAGAACAAAAATATAGAAACCTGTATGAAAAAACACCTGCACTGCTACGCTCAATAAATGTAGATGGGATTATTACTGATTGTAATGATGCATATGCAAAAAATCTTGGATACTCAAAAAAAGAGATTCTTGGCATGTCAATATTTGATCATACTGCAGAAAAAAGTATTAAAGATATGAAGCAAGACATGTCACAATGGAGAAAAACTGATATGATTTCGCAAATGGAAATCTGGTTAAAAAGAAAAAATGGCATTATCTTTCCAACATTGCTTAGCGGAACAAGTCTTTATGACGAAAATGGTAAAACCATAGGAAGAACCGTATCGTTAACTGACCTCACCCAGATTTATCTTGCAAAAGAAAAGATTGAACAAAGAGAAGCGCAAATAAGAGAGCAGCTCAAAAATCTTAAAAAGCTCACTAAGGTAAAAGACGAATTTTTGACCATGATCACACATGAACTAAAAACTCCTCTAGTTCCAATCAATTCCTATGTGGATATTTTATTATCAGGAGTTTTAGGACCACTAAATGAAGCACAAAAAAATAGATTGGAAATAATGAAATCAAGTTCAAAATCACTTTTGAAATTAATTTCTGATATTTTGGACGCACAAAAAATAGAGCTAGGACAATTAACATTGAAAAAAGAATCCTACGATATTGCAGGAATAATTAATGATGCTGTAAATAAAATGAAACCAATAGTTGAACGAAATGGAATTTCAATTACGACTGAGTTGCATAAAGGAATTTCTTGTCAATGTGATAAGATAAGAATAGAGCAGGTCTTATCAAATCTAATTACAAACTCATTAGATTTCTGTTCAAAAGAAATTGGGAATATACATATCAAATTACATTCACAAGACAACAGTGTAAAGATAATTGTAAAAGACAACGGTATAGGAATAGTAAAAAGTAGTTTAGATAAAATATTTGTAAAATTCTATCAAGCTGACACTACAACAATAAGAGAACATGGTGGCACAGGAATAGGTTTGTCAGTATGCAAGGGAATCATCGAGGGACATGGTGGAAAAATTTGGGCAGAATCAGAAGGAAGAGGTAAAGGTACAGAAATCCATATTTTATTGCCATTGACTAAAAGCTAGCCTTTCATTCCGTTTGCAACCAGTACAGAATAGCATCCAAGACCGCATTCTTCACAAATTGGTTTTATGGAATTTTTTTCTGCACTTCCAATACAGCATGGCATCTTTTCTCTTCCCATATGGTCTACGGATAAAATAGCCCATGTTGGACAGTCAACTGGCGTGGTTCCTTTTCCACCCCAGTTTCGTTTCATCAATTCTAATTGTTTTACTGGATTTATGACAAAATCAGGATATTTTGCTCTTATTGCAATGATATCATCTACTACTTTAGTCCTTTCTGGTCCAAATGGAAGCCATAATGGATCACCTTTTGTAAATGGAGTATGGAACTGGAATCCTATTTTATTTACAATGGGTTGCCACTCTTCTACAACGTCTTTTACTGTCTTGTAGTTTTGTGAGTTAATTGTCATAGAGATCCAAATGTCTTTCCATGCCTTTTCTCCATTTTTTTCTATGTAATCCATGATATTCTTCTTTGTCTTTTCATATGCATCTTTTCCACGGATACTATTATGGACTTGTTGTGTACCATCTATTGATATCCAATAAAAGTACAGATTCTTGATTTTTTCTAGTGGAAATGTACCGTTTGATACAACACATGCCCGCTTTGGAAATTCTTTAACAAATAATTTAATGACATCCATCCTCATTGTAGGTTCACCTCCTACTAGAGTAACAATGAAAATGTGTTTTTTCTTGAATTTTTCATCTATAATTTTTTTCCATTGATCAACTGTTAGCTCTTCATTTTCTTTTCTGTTTAACCACCAATAGCAATGTGTACAGTGTAGATTACATATGTTGATTATATCTGCAGAACCATAAATTGGGCTTTTTTTATTAAAGAATTTGTAGCCAAAATATTTTAAGCCGATGTGAAAGTATCCTGGAGATTCCTGCATTATCTGACGAAAACCTCTTCCCATTATCTCCATGATATCATTTACGGTACCGTGTGTTAAAACGATTATCTTTTAATGGATCAAAGGTTAAAATCAGTCTTTTTGTGAGGAAAATAGTTGTGAAAATTTTACTCACTAGACCATTACATGATTTTGCTGTAAAGGAATTACAAAAACTATATGATGTTGAAATTCATACTGGAAAAATTCCAATGCCAAAAGATTTGTTGTTATCAAAGATAAAAGATAAGGACGGACTTGTTTGCTATCCATATGATAGAATAGATAGAAAAGTTATTGATGTTGCGTCACGACTTGCCGCAATTAGCACCTATAGTGTAGGGTATGATCATGTTGATGTGAAATATGCTAAAAAAAAAGGAATCGTTATAAGCTATACTCCTGAGGTGTTGACTCGGGCTACGGCTGATCTCACCATGGCATTATTGCTTGCTGTTTTTAGAAAGATTGTAGAAGGTGATAGATTAATTCGCAATGATAAGTGGAAGGTAATCTTTGGACCAAACGAATTTTTGGGAACTGATCTTTATAAGAAAACTCTGGGAATTTTTGGGATGGGAAGAATTGGAAAGGCGGTAGCAAAAAGGGCTAGAGGTTTTGAGATGAATGTTTTGTACCACAACAGAACTAGGCTCTCTAGAAAAGAGGAGAGAAAATTAGGAGTACAATATTGTAAATTGGATAAATTGTTTAGAATAAGCGATGTTGTTAGTATTCATGCACCTCATAATAGAGAAACAAATGAAATTGTAAATTTAAAATTACTTAAAAAAATGAAAAAGACCGCATTTTTGGTTAATACAGCATGTGGAAAAATAATTAATGAAAAAGATTTGGTTTTTGCATTACAAAAAAAGATAATTGCTGGAGCTGGTCTTGATGTATTTTCAAAAGAACCTATTGGTTCCAATCATCCCCTTTCCAAAATGGAAAATGTAGTAATTATGCCTCACAGCGGTAGCTCTACTGTAGAAACACGAAGTAAAATGTCTGAAATTTGTGTCAAAAATCTTGTACTTTCATTATCTGGAAAGAAGCCAATTTATCAAGTCAGGGCCTAAAACTCCTCATAAAACTATAGGCCTTTGATTAAATGAAATCAACACTTCATTGATTCCATCTATTATACCTTGAATACCAGGAACTTGGGATTTGTTTTTGATCAATTCCGATTTTATTAAATTCAAATAATACAATTTCTTTTTTACCTCCTTTGATTTTTTTGTTTTTGACCATGGTATATTTTTTAGATCTTTAAGATTTGCAGATATGTCACAAAGCTTGATGAGCTTTGCCTCCCAAGATGCATCTTTTAGTTGTTTAACGTATTGTTGTTCTTGTTCTCTCTTAGACAAATACTTGTCTTTTGATAATGCCAAAACCAAGACTGCTACTTTGCTGCCAAACCTCTGTTCAATATCATCAAAAGTTGTAGCAGTATTCTCTATACAATCATGTAACCAAGATGCACATAATAGATCCTCATCAGTAATTCCTATATTTTTGAGTCTGTTTACAACTCCTTCCAAGTGCTTCCAGTATGGAATCTTACCATCAATTGTCATGCCAGAATGTCTCTCTTTGGCAAATAGTTCTGCAGATTCTAATTTTGACAATTGTTTTCTGGTAAAGGTAATTGGACTTATGTGCCTAAAGTTGAATCAGGTCATTTGGATCTATTCTGATACAGTCTGTGCCAACTGCCTTTAATCCAGTAAAAGAGATAATACCGTTTGGAACCTTACCCTCTTTTTTCAATAGTTCTAATTTATCCATAAATGATTTTTTGTGCCCATCACATGTTACTCCAACCATGTATTCATCATCTTTTACCTTGATAGATATGATAAATTCAGGAGGCATTGGGCAATCTACACCCTTTTCTCTAATGGAACAGTGTTCTGGAAGCATTATCTTGTTTGAGTGTCACAAAATATTAAGTTTAGTTCCAATTTTCAGATGATCCAAAACCTCCTAGTGTTTGTAATTTTAGTTACACACAAAAAATAAAGATGTATTTTTAGAATTTCTTAGTAGTGGATTTTACAAAGATATCCTATGAAATTTTAGCAATAGACGATTCAATGCGATATGTAGAAATCATTGGGGAAAATGGAGAATTACTTCTAAACAAAATGAAACAAGGAAAGCATAGTGTCAAGGCCCAAAGAAAAGAAGAATTATTATCTTTAGATCTGTACAATACAAAACAGATAGAGAAAAAATTCAACAAAACATTAGGCAAGGTTGCTTTTACTCATGTTTGTAGAACAAAGGTTCATCAACTGGTTTGGTATCACAATGATTTGATATTTTATTGCACCTGTGAAGGTCACGTTGATAACAACAAAATTTTAGAAATTTCAAGTAAGATAGGAACTGTTTTAGGAATTGGTAAACCTATAGAGTTACATGATTTTTTCGAAATCCCAAATTGATTCTTTTGTATGTGTAGTGTAATCTAATAGTCCTTTTTCTTGTAATGATTTTACAACGTATGCAGAATAAGCTGGCGCCCCAGTTGCCCCAGGAGAGTTATAGTTTAAAATATGATATGAGTTTGGACTTTCAAGTTCCATAACATCTGGTAAAAATTTTCCTTCCGGTGTTATGATAGGGGTACGAATTCCAGCTGTCCCTCGCTCTAAAAAATATTCAGGTTTTGCTTTGGGAATGAATTTTTGTACTCTCTCAATCATTACTACCTTTGAGACAGAACTTAACCATTCTTTTGCAACCAGATTCATAAAATCAGCATTTAGGAGCAGATTTCGTGCATTTCCAGTTACCACATCAATTAATTTTGTGATAAATGTTTCCACATTCCCTACATATCCAGAATATGTTTCAGGACTTGGTACAGGTACTGCATTTGGTCCCACCTCACATCTTCCATCAGATCGTAAAATCCAATGTGGATCTAAAAATGGAAAGTCAGGATAATTTGGAACCGAATAAATATTTGTTTTCACAAGATCTGTGTATTCTTTTTGTGCAATCCAGTATTCTCCTCTAAAATGCAAATTAGAATATTGCACAGCTACACCAAATTTTTTTGCAATATCAAGCGAGTATCCTCCTGCACAGTTTATCACAAAATCACATGATAGTTGTGTTTTATTTTCAAAATTTATGATTGTTTCTTTTTTATTTGCAATTGATTTCACTTTGTGGTTTAGCAAAAATTTTGTTCCATTTATTTGTGATTCATTTTTTAATTCTTGCGTTAATTTACCATAATCAACAGCAACATCTGTTTTACAAAATACTGCAGAGTGACAAGATACATTAGATTCTTTCTTTGTAACATCATTTCTGTCAAGCAGTTCAAGATCTTTTTCTGAAATTCCATTTTGTACGCCCCACTTTAGATATTTTTCTAGAATTTTGTGTTGTGTACCATCTAATGCAATTTCTAGCGTTCCAATGGTTTTCCATGCTAATCCTTTTTTTTCTGCAAATTTCTTCCATAGATCATGAGATACAAAAGCCGCCTTGGCAAGCTTACCTTTTTTTTCAGGATCTAGATAAAAAGGAGAGTGTACCACACCTGTGTTTCTGCTACTTGTATGCATTGCAACTTCTGGTTCTTTCTCAATTACTACTACTTCGATATCATATAGACTAGAAAGCCAGTATGAGATGCAGGTTCCAAGCAATCCACCTCCAATTATAGCTACATTACATTTTGCCAATGATACCAAAATAATGGCGTTTCTTTTAATTGATTGTGTGAGGTATTATCTAGATAAGACTAATTCGAGTATGATATTACCGTAATTCAAGCTGTGTATCTTCTTAGTACTTAGTTGGATTGGATCAACTTTGATTATCTGAATAGAATAATGAAATACTCTAGGCAAACAGGTTCACATGGTGTCAGGATATAGATTCCAGACAAGAGATCATCCTGCTTGCCTGATCCATATTTTGTTTTAGTTGCTAAAAAGGAACGCGTATAATTTTTCACTAAAACATAATGATTTTATTTTCATCAACAAATCTTAATTGATTATATTTACTGATAAAAGCTACGTCAGTTTTATTTATTAAAAAGCTCGTTATGATACAATGAAAATTCCCATTGGTCAAGTATACAAGTTAAAGTGTGAATGTGGACATGAGTTCATACAACACATAGGTAATGCAGGAATTTTTGCTTGTAATGTACATAAAGAACATTGCATATGCAAGTTTTTTCATCCTAGAAAATAACACAATTCAAAAAATCAGCTTTTATTTTTAAGAAATCAAGGCGCCGGGAGAGAGATTTGAACTCTCGGACCCTTGCGAGTACGCGCTTTATGGTAAATTATTTCCAGGCGCGCGCCCTACCAGGCTAGGCGACCCCGGCATTTTCGCCAATTTTACTCCTAATTTTGACTATATATTACTGTAAGAGAAGGTTTCTTAAATCATACAAACATTCCACAGCAAAATAATTTTTCTTCAGTAAATCCAAATCATATTTTGTTTATTCAGAGATTTAGGACGGTTTATTAAGTCACATTAGGCTTGGATGCGATGAACAAAAAATTAGCATGTTTGATATCATGGTTTAAGAAAGATTCTGCAAAACCATCAAATGAGAAAGAAACTAAAAAAGAATAAACTAAAAACAAACTAGATGATTTTTTAAAAATTTATTTTTAATTAACCTAAGACAATTAGATTTAACATCATTAAATAATTTTTTTGAAATTATCTAAAATGTGAGACTGTTAGCTTTTCACCAGTCTTTAGATCTTTTTGTGTTCTGACTTTACGAAGTGCGTCTTCAAAGTGTCTCATTTTAACTTTGGCAGTTTCTGCCTGTTTTTCTGCTTCTACTGGATCAGGATATTTTTCAAGAAATTCATGTATGACCATTGATGCCGCAGTATTTGCAATGGAAGCAACATCAGCACCACTCAGACCATCGGCATTCTCAGCAATCTTTTCTAGATCCACATAATCAGGGTTTGGACTGTTTTCAATTCTTTTTTCTTTGTCAATAGGAATTTCCTTACAATTTATCTCTAATATTTTGAGTCGTCCCTCTTTTTCTGGCATTGGTACTAAAATCATCTTATCAAATCTTCCAGGTCGTATTATCGCCTTGTCAATCATGTCTGCCCTGTTTGTTGCTGCAAGGACTACAACGCCATGTAAGCTTTCAATGCCATCAAGTTCAGTTAGAAGCTGACTAACAACTTTTTCTGTAACGGCACTCTCTCCCATTCCTCGTACCGGAACAATAGAGTCAATCTCATCAAAGAATATTACACACGGCGAAGCTTGCCTTGCCCTTTTGAATATCTCACGTATTCCACGCTCTGATTCCCCAACCCATTTTGAGAGTAACTCTGGGCCCTTTACTGAAATGAAATTTGCTTCACTTTCTGTTGCTACAGCTTTTGCTAAAAGCGTTTTGCCAGTTCCGCTTGGTCCATAAAGCAATATACCGCGTGTCATCCGGTAACCTAGTTTTGAGTAAAGTTCAGGATATTTCATTGGCCATTCCACTGCTTCCTGTAATTCACGCTTTACACTTTCCAATCCTCCAACTTCGTCCCATTTTACATCCGGTCTTTCAATGTAAACTTCACGCATTCCGGCTGGTGTAACTTCACGATATGCATACTGATAATCTTCTGCGTTTACAATTAATTTTTCCAAAGTTTCAGTTGGAATTTTTTCATCTGCCAAATTAATTTCTGGCAATAATCTTCTCAAACATTTCATTGCAGCTTCTTTGCAAAGATATTCCAAATCAGCGCCTACATATCCATGACTTATTGCAGCAATTTTTTCCAAGTTTACATCTTCAGCTAATGGCATGTTTCTTGTGTGTATCAAAAGTATGTCTAATCTTCCCTTCTTGTCTGGGATTCTAATTTCAATTTCTCTATCAAATCTACCAGGTCTCCTAAGCGCCGGATCTAGGGCATTTGGTCTGTTTGATGCAGCAATTACAATTACTTTTCCTCTTCCCTCCAAACCATCCATGAGTGAGAGCATCTGGGAAACTACTCTTCTCTCAACTTCGCCTATTACCTCTTCGCGTTTTGGAGCAATAGAATCTATTTCATCTATAAAAATAATTGATGGTGCTCTCTCTTTTGCTTCTTTAAAAATTTCTCGTAGTCTTGCTTCGCTTTCTCCATAAAACTTGCTCATGATTTCAGGACCAGATATGCTGATAAAGTGGGCATTGCTTTCATTGGCAACTGCTTTAGCTAAAAGTGTTTTTCCAGTTCCTGGCACTCCATAAAGTAACACACCTTTTGGCGCTTCAACTCCAAGTTTTTCAAATATTTCTGGATGTCGCATTGGAAGCTCAATCATTTCACGGACTTTTTTAATTTCGCTAGTCAGTCCTCCAATGTCTTCATATGACACTTGAGGAACTCCACGCAGAGTATCTCCTTTTTCAGCAATGTGAAATACTGTTTTTTGAGTGACAATCACTGCATCTACCGCTGGTGTGACACCAATTACCTGAAAAGTAAGTCTACCACCAAAATACGGAACCATCACATTGTCTCCTTTTACCAAAGGAACGCTTTCTAGTGAATCAGTAAGATATTTTTCATCCAGTGGAGGTATAGAATCAAGCGGTGCAACTATTATAGATTCAGCAGTGACAGTTTTTATCTTTCGCATTGTAATGGTATCCCCCATTGCTACTCCCGTATTGTTTCTAACAAGACCATCCACTCTAACAATTCCATTTCCTTCGTCAGATGGATAAAGTGGAAGACATTTTGCAACTGATCTTCTTTTTCCCTTGATTTCTAAAATATCACCTGCTGATGCCTCTAGTTTTTTCATTGAATCAGAATCAATACGTGCAATACTTCTTCCAACATCACGAGCATATGCTTCTAATATCTTAAGTGAGATTTCATTTTGGCTTATGAATTCAGTTACCTAGCCTGAGCCTTATACCTTTGTTATTTCAATTATTTACAAAGTGGCATGGTACAATCAAATCATTTTTTGATCTTTAAATTGATTTATACAGCAAAAATTACTCATTGCCATGTCTGAGAATGAAGTGGAGATCATTAAATCAGAAATGAAAGAATATGTTTCAGGCTGGGGCAGAAAATATTCAGAATGGTGCGTTGGGATTACAGAAAATGCAAAGCATCGACTTTTTAGAGACTATCATGTAAATGAAAAAAATGACGCATGGATTTATCATGCTGCCTCTTCTTCTGATATTGCAAGAAAAATAGAATTATATTTTATTGATATTGGTGTGAAAAGTGATCCTAGAACCAAAAATGAGTACGCCAAAATTTATTTGTATAAAGTATAAAAAATAAAAATTAATTTTCCCAATACCATTTTGGTTTGAATCCATCATGTTTTGATGGATGCGCTGCCTTGAAGTGTCTCTCTAATCTTACAAGATCTCCAAATTGCATGCCACATTCTTTACATTTAAAATCTTTTTTTCTATCAAACATTGTGTTCTTTAGCACCTATAATATTAACACCAAGTTGTCTAGATATGATTTGTTCTTTTTGTAAATCATGTAAAAGTATGAACAGCTATTACAATTCCATTACTGATGATCTAGTTAATTTTTTCATTAGTAATATTCTCTATTGTAGATTTGTTTTTGTTTTCTACTTTGACTGTATGATCGAATTTTATATTCATATCACCAAATTCGAATGCTTTTTTCATATCTGCTGATTATTTGTTTAAAATATAACAATTGATTAACCATGTTAGTTAACTTTGTTAAGTAACAAAGATGCACAGTTGATTATAAGCAAAATTACATATCATGTTATATGAACAAAAAAATCAATATGATGTATTAGTTGCATGTGTAAAAATGGTTTACCTTCATTTTATGTGGAAATATTTTCTGCAAATGCACAAATGACAATAAAATCAATTCTGTCAACTTTATTGATTAGTGTTGGAATCACATTATATGGTTTTGATTAATTCTTGTTTTGATTACAAAATCATTTGAAGATGTTTATCGTAATTGATTTTTTTAACATATTACCTGAGGAGGAATCTGTGCTTGAAACAATATTATATGTCCCTTCAATTATTTTATTACCATCTAATTTTGTCTGGTTCCATACAAATGCTTTTTCTTCTTCTGGTTTCAGAACCGATATTACCTGAGCAGATATTGGAGAATAAAGTACAATTCCATCAAGCTGTTTTATCTTCAAACCATACGATGCATCTGAAAATGTCAATGGAATCGTGCCAGAGTTTACTATTTTGATATGTATTGGTTCACCAAGGTGAAAGTTTGTTTTTTCCGTTATTACAGAAAGTGATGGTCCTAGAACATGAATAGGGATTAGAGATTGATTAGCAATTTCTAAAAAGAAAATTCCCACAAGACCACTTCCAATTATTCCTAGTATAATACAAATGATGGCGCCTTTTGGTATCAACTCTAAAAAGTGAATTTGTTTCCTTTTTAATTGTTAATAACCGATTTTGTTCGCCAGTTCTTTGGATATGTGTTTGGCGCCATGATAATTCGCCTTAGCTGAAATGCAAATCCTTTTGTGTTTTCTACAATTTCAGATTCGGACAAGATTGCTTCTGCAAGAGCAACAACCTCTCCTTTTTGAGTATAGATTCCAACAAAATCACCTTTTGTAATACCATGTGAAATTTCCAATATGCCAGGTATTGCAAGCTGAGCACCATGACATAATGCATCTACTGCAGAATCACGAATTACTACTGATTTTAGCTCACTTAATACATATTCTATTGGCATTAGTATTCTACGTAGTTTTGAATCATCACCTTTTTCTTTCCATATGGCATATGCATCTACAAGATCATGCATTTTTACAAGATTAGAATCTTCATTGAATTGACTCACACGAGTTCTTCTTAGCTCAATCATTGTGGCACCTGGACCAAGCACTTCACCAATATCATAGAAAATTTTTCTTATATAGGTTCCAGCTTCACATAAAATTCTCATAAGAATTAGTCTTTCCTTTTGTTCAATTACATCGATTTCATGGATACTTCTGACTCTGGTTTGTCTTGAAACAGAAGAGCGCTGTGGCGGCTTTTGGTAAATTTTTCCAGTGAATTGCTTTAGAACAGATTGTAGTTTTTCATTTGAAGGAAGTGTGTGTAACCTACCAAGTGCATGATACTCCTTTGGACCTAAAAGCAGAACAATCAATGCTTTTGTGGCTTCACCAAGACCAACTGGCAATATACCAGAGACCATCGGATCAAGTGTTCCACTATGTCCTGCCTTTGGTATGTTTAGAATTTTTTTGATCCATGCCACTGTCTCATGACTTGTTGGACCGTTTGGTTTATCCAATAAAATAAAACCATAATCAAGAAGTTGCTGTACGGTTCTTTTTTCACAATATGTACCATAAGAATCGTTTGTTATGTCTTGATCTATTACTCTAAGATTTTGTAGTTGTTTTAGCACCATATCTTTCTTTTACCAATGAGCTTGCCACTGAAAGTACTTCGTCTGCACCCAGGTTATCCGTATTTATTATTATATCAAAGACCGTAAGATCCTCACCAAAATCAAACCCATAAAGTTTTTTGTAGATCATTTTGTTTTCCTCATATCGTTTTTTTACAATCTCAAATGCTTCATCAAAAGAAATACCATCGCGTACAGTCATCCTTTTTGCACTATTTTCCTGAGAGCCCGCAAGCCAGATCTTAATTCCATCTTCTACAAGCCAAGGAAGTGTATAGCTAGTAATGATTTTACCTCCTTCCAAGAATAATTTCTTTAGCTTTTCATCTACTTTTTTGTCAAACTCTGGATTTGTCTTTCTCATGTTTAAAAATTTCATACCAAAGCTAGTGTCCCAAAAATCATCTCGTCCTGTCTTAAATCCCTGTTCTTCTCCAAGTTCCTTCAATACATCACCACCACTAAGATATTTTAAATCAAATTCTTTTGCAAGTCCTTTTGATACTGTAGTCTTTCCAATGGCTGGAGGACCAGAAATTATTACTGACTTCAGCAATTCAGTCTAAATCCATTGTGGTTTTTGTGAGTCTCATTATTATTCCGCTAAAGGAAATAGAACAAAGGAAGTACCAAGCCCAAAAGTACACTTCGTTTACATGATGACAAATGTGCGGATGGCCAGTAATTTGTGAGTCAGCTACTTTAGCGACCGTGCACGTTAGTTGGAAAAAGTCTCCTGGAACAAAATTCAGAGACATTGGTGCTAGTGCAACTGTATATGCAAACAAATGTGGCAGTACAAAGTAAAATATCAAAATCAGAGGAACAAACGTAATCATCATCGGCCTCATGTTTATCTGCATTAGTTCCATGTTCATCTTGTTCATGTACGCCGATTTTTTATTTAGTTCATCAATTTTTTCTTGATCTTTTGCCCTAAAGGCAGCCATTCTTTCTTTTTGCCATGTTCTTGTTTCTCGCATCAACCTTTTGAGTTTACTTTGGTCAACCATTTTTCGTTTTATTATAGCATTAAACAAGTTTAACGCTATTGCAACTCCAACAATTCCAAATGCAGATGCTATCATCCCCTTTACCAGAGGATTTTCACTGCCAAGGGGACCTCTATTCAGACCAGGTATTTGTAGAAAGATTGAATTTAGAAAATCCAGGATTATACTATGTTCCATTGTTGAATCCCATCGCACTTACAATTCCTTTAGCTACCTCATCAATCTTTCCTTCTGAATTTAGAATCATCTTAATTGGAGATCCACATAAAATGGAACATGTGGAAAGCATGGCACTAGTAACGTCCAGTTCTTTTTTAATTGCCTCTATTGAGACAATGTCTCTATTTCGTGTGGTGTCTTTCATTCTTCGATTATAGATCTCTTCCGGTCTTGCGCTAATCATAATGAAACTGTCCGGTGTTAAAATTTCCAAGACGTTGTGAGGTAGACCCGGGTAATATCCCTCTTTTGTTGCAATAAATGCATGTGTATCCACAATTACAACATCATCTGTCATAGAGGCAATTTTTTTTGCTGCCATGGATTGGAGTTTTTTCTGCTCTGGCACTGAAAGTTTTCGCAGATCATCTCTGTCTTTGATTCCATTTTTTTTTGCCTCTTCAAACATGACAGTTCCAAAGATAGATACATTTACGCTAATTTTTTTTAATCTTAATAATTCTACAACCTTCGATACCAGAGTAGTCTTTCCAACACCAGGAATTCCTACAATTATTACGCGCCTACTTTCTGCCAAGTAGGGCACCCAGTGATGGCATTACCTCTTCTACTTTTTCTCTTACAAGCAAGTTATAATAGTTGATCAAAATGTCTACTGTAAGTAACATCCCTGTTCCAGATCCAAAAGTTCCCAAGACATCAGAGGTACCAGCTAGAAGACCAAGAATCATAGAACCAAGTATAGTAACAGATGGAATATATTTTTGAAGAAGAGCTTCCACTGGTTGGTTTGAACGTCTGAAGCCAGGAACTTGGACATCTGCATCAAGAAGGTTCTTCGCTGCACTCTTTGCAGATAATCCTCCAAGTTCTATCCACAACCTACCAAACAAAACCACAATTCCTACCATGAACAAGATATACATCACTGCACGCATTGGATCTAGTGCAACAATGTCCAATCCACGCGGAGCTGTAACATAATACAATATACCTCCGGTCGGAGTAGACGGAGCTGTAGGATCAAACATTCCTAGAAAATTCATAAATGGATTGGCATTTCTTGGATTAAAGTTTGCCCAAAGCATCTGACCAATAAACACTGCGTTGGCAGTAAGTGCTGATGCCAAAATTACTGGAATATTAGACACATACATCAATTTGATTGGGTAAACTGCAGAAAATCCTCTGTATTTTGTGGATACGATTGGAATCTCGATTTTGATTCCCTGTGTATAAACTAGAATTAGTAATACTCCAGCAGTGACAAAGAGTCCAAAGATACCAGGCAGCTGGTTAGACCGGAAAAATAGATTTGAAAAGTTTCCAGTGATAAAGGAATGCCCAATGTTTACAAATACACCTACAGGTCCACCATCTCCTGCAGGTATTGGACTAAATAAACTCCAGACTACTTGTTGTGCTACACCTGCAGCAATAAAAAGACTGATTCCACTTCCCAGTCCCCATCCCTTTTGAATTAATTCATCTAAAAGCATGATTATAATTGATGCACCAATAAGCTGACCTACTAGAATAAAACCTGCCTCATGACTTGGTAGTCTTGGACCATAGACTGCCATTCCATATAGTGATGACTCGGCAACTATTACGATATATGTTACAATCTTTGTTGCTGTTTGATATAGTTCTCTATCTTCTGGTTTCTTGAAATCAAGGTGAAAGATTTCAGAGCCTTTTAAGAGCTGCATCAAAAGTCCTGCAGTAACTATAGGACCAATTCCAAGTTCGATTAGTGTTCCTTGTTGTGATGCAAAGATAACTCTTGCAAATGCAAGAAAGTCAAATGCTGGAACGGTTGCACCATAAAGCGGTGTTTGGCCCATTATCATATAGATGAAGAGTGCCAATCCACACCACATGAGACGGACTTGTAATGGAATTTTCTTTTTTGGTTTTGGAACTTGCGGAATGTAGACTTCAGCTTTAGAAATTATTTTTCTCAGAATACCTGTTGGTGTTCCTTCTTCAATCATGCGATTACAAGCACCTCGCCACCAGCTTGTTTTATTTTTTCTTCGGCAGAAGCAGAGAATCGCTCTACTTTGATAATGTAAGCATTCTTGGTTTGTCCTCCTCCTAATAGTTTGTCATAACCAAGTTCTGCAAGATCGATTACTTTTTTTCCTCCTTCCTGCTTTCCAAATTTTGCAAAGAAATCGTCCAGATCTCTTACACTAATCCACTTTTTTACAAGGTATGGATGTGGCGGATGAGTAGAATCATGACCAAAATGATCTGGGTCATTTAGAAGCATTTTGATAAAGTGATGCTTGTGCATACCAGATCTACCAAGACCTCCTTTGTGGCCACTTGCCCTATGTTGACCAATTTGTCCCCATCCGTGGAATCTGCTTCCCCTAAACTTTCGTGTCTTTCTTAATCTGGTTGGCATTTTACATCATAATCCTTACTTGTGCAAGAAGTTCTTTGTGGTTACCCAAGATTCCTCCTTCGCCATACATTTTTTTCGTTTTTCGTTTAAAGCCTCCTCTTGGAGGGGACAGGGCAAACCATGGTTTTACCGTTTTTAATTTTGATAATGTAGCAGTGCCTTCTGTCAATGACTGGGCCAGATCATCAGTATTTTTGAATCCTAATTTTGCAATATCATCGGTAGTTAGTTTCTTATATCCTTCTTTTCGTGCTTTCTTTTCTAAGAGTTCTTTTGTTGTAGGAACATCAATTTCTTGCCAAGACACATAGTGTTTTATTTTATCCAACATGCCTTTGGTGTTATCTTTGGCTGGAATTATTGTCGCTCTAAACCTTTTGTCTAAATGCAGAAGATCAAGTGTAGTTCTTGCCCAGTAAGGCGTATTTACTGTTCCTTTCATTCTAACTACTAGGAAAGCTTTTGCCATAAATCATCAACCTTGACTAAATGTCTGCCTTAGACAGTTAAGAACCGCTTTTGATGTAGAAGTCATCGTATTAGTAGAACCCTTGCTTTTTGTCCAGACATCTTTTAGTCCTGCAAGCTTTAACAGATTTCTAATGTTTCCACCTGCAACCAATCCAAGTCCCCTTGGTCCTGGAATAATTTCAATTTCAACACTTCCACCTCTACCTCTTACTTTAAACGGAACAGAGTGTGGATTATCACATCTGCATTCCCAACTACCACAACCAAGTTTTACTGGACTAACAGCAAGATATGCGGCGTTTGTAGCTTTTTCAATTGCAATTCTCATTTGTTTTGATTTACCTTGACCAATTCCAAGCCAACCATTTTCATCTCCAGCGGCAACTAGAGCTTTGAATCTCGTATATTCACCATTGGTTGTTTGTTTTTGTACAATTCCAACGTCAATTACTTCAGTTTTAATTCCCGGCAAAAGTTTTTTGATAATTCCAGCTTCTTGTATTCTATAACCATTTTCATAAATTTCGTTCATTGATGTAATTTTTCCACTATCTACTAACTTTCCAAGAGTTGTTCGTGGAACCCATTGTTCTTCTGGTTCTCTTCTTTCTCTTGGTCGTTGTTCTTGTCTGCTCATTTAGTTTTAACCTCTACATCAATTGCAGATTTCACTTTATTAATTTCATTTTGTACTTTGAGATGTTTTCCTGAAATTCTTTCTTCGTTTGGAAATGTTTCAGAATCAGCTGGCACTTCAAGGCCTGCATCGATTACACCTTTCAATGCTGCTGCCATTCTTTGTGTGTATTTTCTTGTGCCGCTGTAAAGAACCGCGGCTTTTACTCCTTTACCAAGAGCCTTTTTTCCCGCAAGATATCCTGTCAGATAAGCTGCCGGAATATTTTTTCTAGAACCTTTCCAGCCCTTACCTAAAAGATATCTAGAATGTGCTGATGCCAAGACCTTATCACCTTGCATTTCTGGTTTATGAATTTGAACTAGAGTGTTTTCACTTGAAATTTGAACTGTGATATAGTCTCTCCTACCCATTAGAAGATGTTTTCTTTTTCTATAGTTGGTCTTCTCTTCCCTTAATCTGCGTAATATTTGCGAATATACCATTCTACTAATACCTCTTTTACAAAAAATTTCGGTAAAGCTCTTATAAACGTTAGACTTGGAGCAATGCAACCATCAGCGCCTTTTGGGCGTGTAATCTGTTTTCAGCTTCATCCCAAACAACTGATTGTCGTCCGTCAATTACAGAGCTTGTTACTTCTTGTCCACGTTTTGCTGGAAGGCAATGTAAAAAGATTGCATGTGGATCAGCTTTTTTCATGAGATCAGAGTTTACCTGAAACTTTGGAAGAAAATCCTTTGTTCTGTCAGTTGCCTGGTGATGTATTGATACAAATGTATCAGTAACAACCACATCTGCATTTTTTACAGCTGATAACGGATCATTTAGTAGTTTAATGTCAACCAACTCTTTTGATTCTTTGATAACTTTGGAATCTGGGGCGTATCCTTTAGGAGTTGCAATATTAATATCAATTCCAGATTTAGCACATCCATAGATCATTGAATTACAAACGTTGTTACCATCTCCAACCCAAGCAAGCTTTAGACCTGCAAGTTTTTTCTTCTTTTCTTTTATTGTCATAAGGTCTGCTAGGATTTGACAAGGATGGAAGGAGTCAGATAGTCCATTTATTACTGAAATGGTTGAGTTTTTTGCAAGAATTTCTATTTCTTCATGTGAGTATACACGTGCCATCATGATGTCAACATAACGTGAGAGTGTTTTTGATGTATCTTCAATTGTTTCTCCTCGTGCAAGTTGCAATTCATCTGATGTTAGGCTCAGTGCATGGCCGCCTAGTTGGAACATGCCAGTTTCAAAGCTAACGCGTGTACGTGTAGATGGTTTTTGAAATATCATTGCAAGTGTTTTATTTTTCAAAAGTGGTTTGCAAATTCCTGCCTTGAGATCTTTTTTTAGTTTCATAGCATCGTCTAGGATTCCCGCTAGCTCATTTTTGCCAAGTTCATTTAATGTTAAGAGGTCTTTAGTTTTTAATTTCATTTCTTTCCCCATCCAAATAAGGAGTGCTTCTTTTTAGGTTTAACATCTTCTTGTTTCATCGTTTTTTCTTCTATTTCTTTATCTATTACTTGTTCTTTTGCTGATTCATGTGGTTTTGGTCTTCCATTTGAGATCCATTTTTTGATTTTAACTGCTAAGTCCTTTGCATCTTTATCATTCTCAGGCGATGGTACGTCATATAGATCAGAATATTTTTCGATATCTTTTGTAGCAATTCTGGCAAAAGGATCATCCTCATCTTCGACATAAATTTTCTCCTGTTTTATTTCGGGTTTAGATTTTGTTTCAAGTTGTGACGTTGGTGTTGTTTGTTCTTTTTCTACTTGTTTTGGAATTTCATCGGGTGTAATTTGTTGCTCAATTTTTTCTCCTATTTTTTCTGACTTTTCAGTATTTTCTTGTTGTACAGGTATAAGAGTTTGTAACATTTTGATTTCAGGTTGTGGAATCGAAATTTCTTCTGCACCAAACAGTGATTCCAAAAACGAGTCCTTGTCAAAGGGTTTCAAATCTTTGTACTCTTGTCCTACTCCTAGATACAAAATTGGAGTGGATGTAACCTTTACTATTGAAATTGCCGCACCTCCCCGTGCATCAGCATCGCTTTTTGTTAGTATAGAGCCTTCAAACTTTGTGTATTGATGAAATTCTCGTGCTTGGTTTACTGTGTCATTACCAGCAAGGGAATCACCAACAAAAATTTTCAAATCTGGATTTACCACTTTGTTGATTTTTGATATCTGGTCCATGAGATTCTTACTTGTCTGCATTCTTCCAGCAGTATCAATTAGTATGCAATCAATCTTGTGTGATTTGGCATAAAGTACAGCATCACGGGAAACCGCAGCTGGATCAGAACCATAGTTTTGTGCTATGATTTTTAGATTAAGTCGCTTTGCATGTTCAGTTATCTGTTCTATCGCTCCTGCCCTGTATGTGTCAGCGGCTGCTATTACAACAGAAAATTTGTTTTCTCGTAAAAGATATGCAACCTTTGCCACAGTTGTTGTTTTTCCTGTTCCGTTAATTCCCATAAATGATATGATATATGGTTCGCCTGTACTTTTTTTCTTTTCAATGTTGGATATGATGTCAACTTTTCCTGCAGAATCAAACATGTTTGAGATGTGTTCTCGCAAGTTTTGTTTTACAATGTTTGCTATCTGCTCTTTTTCTACAGTAACACCAATTAGTTTCTGTTTTAAATCACTTTTCAATGAATCAATCACTTCTGTCGCAACATCAGATTCTAGCAGTGCTACTTCAAGCTCAAAAAGAACCTTGTTAATGTCTTTTTCCTTGAGTTCTTTCTGCCCAAAGCTCTTCGCCGCCGAAGAAAAAGCGTTCCTTAGTTTTTCAAACATAATATTTTGCCTTTATTGTTTACTTTGGCTTGCTTGTAATATGCGATTCATTTGTTGTTGTCCCTGTTCAAGTCTTGCTGCAACCTCATGTTTTTGTGCAGATAATTGTTGTAGTACAATTTCCAATTCCTTTATCCTTTCCTCAACATAATTAATTGCAGAATTCTTATCTTGCTCAAGTGAAGCCCCTGCGCCAATACTTACAAGTAATTTTTCATTTGGTTGTATTATTGCCTTCACATATGCCCCCATTCCTACTGGCACAAGGGTTTCAAGTTGTTTATCCCCTAGTATTTTCATTGATTCTATTGCACTTGTTGCTTCGTGTAAAAGTTTTATGACAGCATCTTCTTTTTGCAATAGATCCGACATGTAAGCTTCAAGTGCCTGCATTTGTTGCATCAATGCTTGGGCTTGTTCTTCGCTCATTTGCAAAAATTTCTCTTTCCCGGCTATAAATGCATTCTCTGATTAAAACAAAAAAAGAGAAGAGATTATACTTTTGAAAGTCTATTTTCTACTTCGCCCCAGTTTACTACATTCCACCATGCGGTTATATAGTCTGGACGTTTATTCTGATATTTCAGATAGTAGGCATGTTCCCACACATCTAGTCCTAACAAAGGAATCAATCCTTTTGTTCTAGGGCTAGTTTGATTTGGCATTGTTGTAAATTCAACTTTCTTGCTTTGTGGATTGTAAGCTAGCCAACCCCATCCACTGCCTTGAATTGCACCAGTGTCTTTGGAAAATTTTTCTTTGAATGCATCAAAGCTTCCAAAAACTGAATTGATAGCATCAGCTACTTTGCCACCAGGAGTTCCTCCACCATTTGGTTTCATGTTATTCCAAAATAGTGTGTGGTTATCATATCCACCACCGTGAAAATTAACTGCACCTCTAACATTCTCAGGCACTTTATCTAAGCTTGAGAGCAACTTTGTTAGTTCCATGTTTTGCAACTCTGAGCTAAGACTTTCCAAAGCTGTGTTCAGACCGTTTGTGTATGCTTGATGATGTTTGGAATAGTGAATTTCCATCGTCTTTGCATCAATATGAGGTTCTAGTGCTTCGTACGCATAAGGCAATTTTGGAAGTTCATATTTTGCCATGCAAGAGGTGATGTATGCATGCAATTTATGGCTTTGGTTACAAATGTATTTTATCTAACTAAATTTGATGAAATTTGTTGAAACACTACAAATTTGTATTTTTTTCACTTGCAATAATTTTATGTACTGTCTTTATTTTATCAATTGTAAAGGATCAACAAAAAATCGAATTTTATCTTGAAAAAAATACATCGCTTATTGGAGTTGAGATTCCAAGAGAACAAGGGTTTGAAGGGCAGGGAATCAAAATTGGTATAATAGATACAGGGATAGATTACAACCATCCAGATCTTCTGGGTTTTGGTCCTAGTGGCAAAGTTATTGGAGGATATAATTTTGTAGATAATGACAACAAAACAATCGATACTACTGGACATGGTACTGAAGTAGCTGGAATAATTGCTGCAGATGGAAATCTCAAAGGAGTAGCGCCAAAGGCGAAGCTATTTTCGTACAAGGTATCATCAACTGGAGAATCTGTGTCATCAGATCTTATCGTAAAAGCAATTCATCGCGCAATTGAAGACAAGGTCAATGTAATCAATATCAGTTTAGGTGTAAACAAGACAAATGATGAGATTGATCAAGCTGTTAATGAAGCTGTAAAAAATGGAATCATAGTTGTTGTAGCAGCAGGAAACAATGGTCCAGATAATGGTACTATTGGCAGTCCAGGAAAAGATCCAGATGTAATAACAGTTGGTGCAACATACAACAACATAACGCAAAGTGTTGTCTCAACATTAGAAATTGACAAAACCCAATACCAAGTGCTTCCAATGCTTGGTACAAACCCATTATCAAAACCAATTACAGGGAAAATTGTCTTTGGAGGATATGGTAGGATTAGAGATCTTGTCAATGTGGATGCCAAAGATTCCATATTACTTGAAGAAAGAGGTAGTGACATTAAAGGAGAGAAGATCTATTTTTCAGAAAAAGAACGTAATGCTGTACAAAGCGGTGCCCAAGCTCTTATAATTTTCAACAATGAACCTGGAATATTTTTTGGAGAAATTTTTCAACCAAATTCCACCTCCAGTAACAATCCAATAATACCAGTCATATCAATGTCAAAAAGCGACGGACTTGCATTAAAAAAGTCACTTCAAAATGAAACAGTAGCAAAGTTAGATGTATTTAGTCATCCAGATTTTGTTGCACCGTTTAGTTCTCGTGGTCCGGTTTCACCGTTTTATATCAAACCTGATCTTGTAGCACCAGGCGTATTTGTAAATTCCACTCACATAGGAGGAACATATAATCTAACAAGTGGAACAAGTATTGCAGCGCCACATGTTACAGGAGCAGTAGCTCTTTTGTTACAAAAAGATCCAAATCTTAAGCCTGAGGATATTGCTTCACTTCTTTCTACAACAACAGATCCTGTTACAGATGCTTATGGAAATGATGAGCCTGTTGATGTTACTGGTAGTGGAAGATTAAATCTTACAAGAGCATTTTCTGCTAATTTAATAATAATTCCACATAGTCTTGTATTCAATCTCGCCTTAGAAAAACCATATCAAACAAGAACACTACATCTACAAACCATACAAGGAATATTACCAAACATTCAAACAAAATTTATCTCTGATCAAAATGATTTCAAGTTAGAATCTAGTCTTAAGAATAATTCTTTAAACATAAAAATTTCGATGCAAAAAAACATGACTGGTGATTTTTATAAAATGTTTGAGATTAATGACGGTACAACAGCATATCATGTACCTGTTATGATTCATGTAACTAAAGGTATAATCAATACAAGTGAGAGTGATGGGATCTTAACTTTTAGCCTTGAACGCCCAGAAATCTGGTCATATGCAAAAATTTCTGTAATTAAAGAAGGCACTGACCAAATTCAAAGTGCATCACTTGTTCCACAGCAAATCACATCATTGTCATTATATGAACCAGGAAAGTATTGGATTGAAGCTCAAATAACCACACCGGATGGTATTGATAATGTGTATGATGATATCATTATTAAAAAACCTGCAGTGAAAACAGGAATTGAATTTCTAGAATCCTTTGGAATTCCCATAAAAGAGATAATCATAATTTCTGGAGTAATCGTTGCTTCGATAATTGTTGTGTTGGTGGTAAGACGTAACTAAATCTGTGGACCTGCATCACGAATTTCTTTTGTAGTATTTCCAAATTTCTTAAAGTTATCAACAAACATCTGTGCAAGTTTTCTTGCAGAATTATCATATCCTTCTTTTTCTGCCCATGTATTTCTTGGATTTAGTACTTCTGGAGGCACTTCAGGACATGTCTCTGGCACATCCAAATTGAACACCTCATCGTGTCTATATTTTACCATATCAAGCACACCAGTAAGGGCAGCTGTAACCATCATCCTTGTATGTTTGATGTTCATTCTCTTACCTATACCGTATGGTCCTCCAGACCATCCCGTGTTTATGAGATAGACTTTGGTGTTGTGTTTTGTGATTTTTTCTCCAAGCATCTTTGCATATATTGATGCATGTCTCGACATGAAAGGTGCTCCAAAACATTCTGAAAATGTTGCTTTGGGTTCTGTAATTCCACGTTCAGTTCCTGCAAGCTTGCTTGTATATCCCGACATAAAATGATACATAGCTCCTTCTTTTGTCAATCTTGCAACAGGTGGAAGTACACCAAACGCATCTGCTGTTAAAAACACAATTATTTTTGGATTTCCTCCAATGCTTGGAGTTATGGCGCCAGGAATGTAGTCAAGTGGGTATGCAGCTCTTGTGTTCTCAGTTAAGCTTCCATCGTTAAAGTCTGGTGTTAGTGTTTTTTTGTCCAGTACAACATTTTCTAAAACTGAACCAAACTTGATGGCATTCCAAATTTGTGGTTCTGCATCTCTGTTAAGATTGATACATTTTGCATAACATCCTCCTTCAAAATTAAAAATTCCGTTATCAGACCATCCATGTTCATCGTCTCCAACTAACATTCTGTTTGGATCTGCTGAAAGTGTTGTTTTCCCAGTACCTGATAGTCCAAAAAATAATGCAGCATCGTCTTTTTTCCCAATATTTGCAGAACAGTGCATTGGAAAGACGCCTCTAGGTGGAAGTATGTAATTCATGACAGAAAACATTGCCTTCTTTATCTCGCCTGCATAACAAGTTGCCCCAATTAGTACAATTTTTTTTGTGTAATTTAATATGATAAAAGCATCACTTCTGGTTCCATCAACTTCTGAAATAGCTTTGAAATCATTTAACGCAAGTAAAGTAAACTCTGGTTTGTGTGATTCAAGCTCTGCTTCTGACGGTCTGATGAATAATTGTCTGACAAAGAGATTTTGCCACGCATGATCAGTTATAACTCGTATAGGCAATCTGTTATCGAGATCTGCTCCAACAAAACCATCAAAGACAAAGATTTCTTTTCCTTCAATGTGTTTCTTCATTTTTTCATATAGTTTGTCAAATTTGTCCTCAGGAAAAGGGTGGTTGACTTTGCCCCAGTCTACATTAACATGGGTTTCAGAATCATCAACGATATAACGGTCATCAGGGGATCTTCCAGTATATTTTCCTGTACGTACTGAAAGAGAGCCGTTGGATGTAAGGATGCCCTCATTTTTTTCAAGTATAATATCAATAAGTAATTTTACAGGCAGGTTTCTGTGTATGTTACTTGTAGTAATGCCCTGCTCCTTTAGCTGTGTAATAAATTTGCCAGTGATAGTTGCCTTGAGATCCTCAATCATTGGGTAAAACGATCCGCCTCTAATTTCCTTATTATCTCTTCTCATTATGTATTTTGCCTCCAGAAACGTATTTATTTTAAAATTCAAGCAGGTTCTTCTACATGCCGATCAACAAAGACCTGTTAGAGTTAAGAAAAAAAGTAGCAGATCACAGACCTGAGTTTGTTAGAGAAGAGAGCTGGAGATACTTTAGGTTAGCAGAAAACTGGAGAAAACCAAAGGGAATTGACAATCATCAGAGAAAGTCTAAGAAGGGTTGGCCTGCACTTGTCAAGGCTGGTTATGGTGGACCAAATATTTCAAAAGGATTACACCCATCAGGATATACCGATAATTTAGTTCATAATGTAAAGGAATTGGAAAAACTTGATCCAAAAACTGATGGTGTAAGACTTGGTCACAGTGTAGGAAAAAAGAAGAGATTAGAAATAGTATCTAAAGCAAAAGAGAAAAATTTCAAGATATTTAACGCAAGGGTGTCAACAAGTGGTAGTAAATCTTAAAACCAAACGACGTCTTGTTGCAAGGATGTTAGGAGTAGGTGCAAACAGAATAAAGTTTGATTCACAATATTTGGATGATGTTTCAGATGCAATTACACGAGACAACGTTCGAAGTCTAATTACTGCAAACATAATTGAAGTCAGACCGATAAAGGGTACATCCAAAGGTAGAGCGCATCACAAAAAATCTCAGAGGCGTAAACGTGGAACAAAACAAGGTTCAAAGAAAGGTGCTAAAGGATCGCGTATTGGTAAAAAACAAGTCTATGTAAAAAAGATAAAGGCTTTACGACACCGTCTCCATGTTTCAAAGGGTAGAAAAGAGATAACTAACCCAGAATATTGGAAATTATACAGACAAGCAGGTGGAAATCAAATCAGAAACGTGGCACATCTTCGAACTTTGATTGAAGAGACACATAAAAAACGCACTTAGAATCTATAGATCATTTCTAGATCAATAATTTTTCCATTCTTAATTTTTACGCCCTCTTTTGATAACATATTGGTCTTTATCTTTTCTCCCCATGCATATCCACCAATTTTTCCATTTGATTTTATAACTCTATGACACGGAACTATGACTGGGTATGGATTTTTGTTCATAATTCTACCAATTGCTCTTTGTCCATTTTTAAGACATACTGCCTTAGCAAGCTCTCCGTATGTAGTCACCATACCCGGAGGAACTTCGAGCAGCTTTTTGTACACCTTATCTTCAAGCTTCAAACTCGTATCATCCCAAGATTTGTTGTTTCTAAAAGTGAAACTATCTTTTGTTTGTTTTTACCCAAACTACTCCAATCTACTAGAGCATATTTTGCTTCGTTGTTTCTCTCTAAAATATGTGAAAACAATTTCTCATCTATGTGATCTAGAGCATGTTTTGGTACAACAGTACCCAAAGCGTATTGACCTTCAATTAGTTCTTTGGTGAATTTTTCTGGATAGTGAGTTCCTCCAAAACATATAGCTATATTGTTTTTTTGTGGTGTAATTGACATCACTTCTTCTATGACAGAAGCCACGGAATCACATAATACTTTGTCATTCCATTGTTTTTCTGTTGTTCCGACTTCAATAAACAAAGCAGGTTTGTTTAGTGCTGTAGGACCATGATGTGTTGCTTCTATTGTGATCTCAAATTTTGTAAAATTATTTCTTTTTTCCCACAAGGCTCGCATATATGATTTCTGTATATGCGGATGTGGTATTGCAACTTCTCGCGGTCTTCCTCCAAATAGTGCTTCTGAAAAATTTCCTGTACTATGGCACGTAAGCGCCAGCGTACCTGTTTCAGAGGCGTGCTTTGATAGAAACACAAATCCATCATAGTGATATTTTTCTTCAAGCCAGTCTGCAGATATGGATGGTGTTGGAATTGTTACAAGATCATAATTTTTCCCGCGATAAATCTCTCCGTCTTGTTTCATGTTTTGTGATATATGATATGCCAAGTTAGAGCCTGCAGGGTCTGATTGATACGCAACAAGTAATTGCACAAGATAAGAGATATAAGTCGACTTTATTAATTTCCTCCAATGGCAAACCCAAGACAGATGTTAAAGGATATGGTAAATACAATTAAGCTTGCCAAAAAATCTGATAAGGATGACTATATGCAACACCTCAGGTTAGTCCTTCTTGGAATGGCAACCGTAGGTGCAGTTGGATTTATAATTCAGTTCGTATTTGCAGTAATTAATCTCGGACACAGATAGCATTGACTCAGGAAATAAAATCACATTTTTTTGCAGTAAGGACAACTGGAGGACAAGAAAAAGTAGTCATGGGATTATTAGAAAATAGAATAAAACTAAAAAAAATAAACATTCAAGCAGTTTTACTTTTAGATAACCTCAAGGGATATGTGGTAGTAGAAGCAATTGATGCAAATGCTGCCTTTGATGCACTACAGGGAATACGACATATCAGAGGACAACTTAGAGGTGAGTTACAGTTCAAGGATATAGAAGGATACTTAGTTAAGAAATCAACAGTATCTGAGCTTGCAGTAGACAAGATTGTTGAAATCATAGGTGGTCCATTTAAAGGAATGAAAGCGACTGTCACCAGAATAGATCATGAAAAAGAAGAGGCTACTGTCATTTTGCTTGATGCACCATATCAATTACCAGTAACTGTTGATGCAAACTACCTAAAGTTATCAACACAGTAGCAAGGATTAAATTTACAGATTCTAGGAAAGAAAAATCATGGCAGATATACAGACTGTTTCCGCACTTGTTACGGGAGGACAAGCAAATGCAGGTCCTCCACTTGGTCCAACACTTGGTCCATTAGGTGTCAACATTTTACAAATTGTAACTGCCATAAATGAGAAGACAAAAGACTTTGAAGGAATGAAAGTTCCTGTTACAGTTGCAGTTGATAAGAAAACAAAACAGTGGACAGTCGAGGTTGGAATTCCATCTGCAGCAGCACTCATACTAAAAGAAGCTGGCATTCAGAAAGGATCTGGGACTTCAGGAGCAACATGGGTTGGAGATATCAAAATGGATTCAATAATCAAAGTAGCAAAGTTGAAAATTGATTCTTCTTATGCACAAGACATCAAAGGTGCAGCAAAAGAAATTGTGGGCACCTGTTTGCCACTAGGAGTAAAAATCGATGGTAAGAATCCGAAAGAGATTACTGTTGAGATAAACTCAGGCAAGTGGGATGATAAATTAAAGTAAATTATTCTTTTAATTCGTAAGACTGGTCTTTTTCTGTTCGTTGTAGTTCCACGAAGGTTTCTGTATTTTGAATTCCCTCTATTTTTCCAATCTTTTCTATTGCTACAGAGTGCAATTCCTCTAGATTTTTGGCTCGTACTGTAAGTAACATATCAAATCTTCCAGTCACTTCAGACATCATAATGACCTCGGGAGTTTTCAGTAATGCCTTGTGGATCTGCTCTTTTTGTTTTGGATCGCGATTTATTCCCATTGTAGCCCGCACACCTATGCCAATAAGTGATTCATCTACTACAATTGTGAATTTTTTTATCAGTTTCTTTTTGAGTAATCTCTTTATCCTACTATACAAAACAGATGTGTTAATTCCTAACCTTTTTGAGAGATTTGGTACGGAGACATTACCGTCTTTTGTAAGTTCGGTAAGAATTTTCATATCAAGTTCATCGAATTTATGCAAACTTAACGAATTACTTTTTATTCCTAGTTAAAAATGTAAGTTCAATTCTCAAGTGATCTATACTCTTGTAACTCAAATTTCACTACAAAGTAAGAAATTATTCCATCCATACCTGTAAACGATTTTAAATAGGCTTCTCAGAAACGATTTCGTAATGATTAGCGATGCTCATCTAACTCAGATGATAGGAGAGGCAAAGAAAAGTCAGAAACAACGCAAGTTCAAACAATCCGTAGAGCTAATCATGGTTTTTAGAGATATTGATGTAAAGAAGGGTTTTGCAATAAATGAGACTGTTCAACTTCCAAAAACGCTTAGTCAACCAGCGTCTGTCTGTGTTGTAGCTTCAGGAGATCTCGGTTTGAAGGCAAAAAGTGCCAATGCAGATAGAATAGTAGATGGAACCGAAGTAAACAAAATAGGTGCAAACAAGCGCGAATCAAGAAAGCTGATTAACGGTTTTGATTTTTTCCTTTCAGACACTTCACTTATGGCAACTGTAGGTAAGACTCTGGGTCAGTTTATGGGTCCAAGAGGTAAGATGCCAACGCCAGTTCCTTTCAATGCACCAATTGATTCAATTTTAGAAAGATTCCGATCTTCAATACGTGTCAGACTACGAAATTCACTTTCTCTTGCATGTAAGATAGGCGATGAGACAATGTCTGATGAAGATCTAACTGCAAATGCTAATGCAGTGATTAGCTTGGTAGAAAAAAAATTACCAAGTGGAGATAAGAACATTAAAAAAATTATGATAAAAACCACCATGGGAAAACTCGTTAAACAACCACTAGTAGAAAAGAAGTAAAATGCACCAAAATAGAACAAAATATCCACAAAAGAAATCGTTGATGTATCAACAACTCCAAGAGCTTCCAAAAAAATATAATGTAATTGCTCTTGTAAGAATGGAAAAAGTAAGATCATCACAATTATTGCCTTTAAGAAAAAAATTCAAAGGCGAAGTAGAAATTGTTAGCATAAAAGACAAAGTTGCACAAAAGGCACTAGCTGGACTGAAAATGCCTTCTATTGACAAGATGGTAGACAAACTAGTTGGACAATGTGTATTGATGTTCACAAACATGACTCCTTTCAAACTAAACATCTTACTTAGTAAAAACAAGATAATGATGGCTGCACGTGGTGGAGATCTTGCAAGTATCGATGTTGTAATCAAGGCAGGAAATACTGGCATTACACCAGGTCCAATTCTTACTGACTTTAAAGAAGCTGGCGTAGCTACAAAAATTGATCAAGGAACAATTTGGATAACAAAGGATTCTATCCCTGCCAAAAAAGGAGCAGTTATTTCTGAAAAGCTTGCCACATTACTAAGTAAGCTTGATGTAAAACCAGTAGAAGCCGGCATAATACTTGATGCAGCTGTTGCAGAAGATATCCTATATGCAAAGAACGAATTAGTAATAGATGTAGAAAAGTATCGTGACGCATTTGCACAGGCACATCATGAGGCGATGGCGCTTGCAATAGAAATCGGTTATGTCACCAAAGAAAACGTATCAACAATACTTGCAAAGGCAGCTCAGCAAGCAAGATCTGTTGCATTGGAAGCAGGAATTCTAACTGATGATATCAAGGATCAAGTAATACAAAAGGCCAACGCACAAGCAAATGCACTAGCTAGAAAGGCAAAGAATTACACTCCACAGTAGAAGCCATTTCTTAAAAATTCCTAAAAAGAATTACAGTTTTTCTCGTACCTTTGGCAGATTCCAATTATACTTCATTGCAACAAGTCTAAGTATTGTGGAAGTTGCAATTCCAGCAAATGTAGCTATGTTTGGTTCTGCATTAACGCTTAGAAGAATAAAGAAAGTTACAACACCTACAAAACTTGCAGAAGCATAAAGTTCCTTTACAAACACTATTGGAATTTCGTTTACAAACATGTCTCTCAAGATTCCTCCCCCAACTGCAGTAAGCATTCCGGCTAATGCCATTGCAAGAAAGTTTAGTCCAAAAACATCATACGCAAATGTTGCACCAATTATTGTAAATACTCCTAGCCCCAAGGCATCAAATTTTAAAAACAGATTCCAGTGTTTCTGTATTCTTGGATATAGAAAGAATATGGCAATTCCCGTTAAAACTGTAATTACCACATACAACGGATTTGAAATGGAATGAGGTGGAAAATGACCTATCATCACATCTCTGATAGTTCCACCCGCTACACCTGTTATTGTAGCTAAAATTATTATCCCTACAATGTCTGCCTTGTGTTCAATGGCTTTGAATGCTCCAGTAACAGCAAACGCCATTGTTCCAAAAAGATCGAGTGCCAAAATAAGAGTAGAAATCGATGGGGATAGTTCAGTCAAATCACAGTTAGTTGTATCATATGGTAAATAATGTTTAGAGATCTAAACAAAGAACAAAATGTAAAAGGGAGTTTTAAAAATGACGTACCTAACCAAATAATGCAGAGAGGCCTTCCATTGCTTGTTCTTCGGTCTTAGCAGATGGTGTCTCTACTTCTTTCTTTTCTTCCTTTCCACCAGATGCGGCTGCTGCGGCAGGTGCTGCTGCTACTGCTACTGGGGCTGCTTTGATAGCTTCATCAATGTTTACGTCAGCGAGTGCTGCTACAAGTGCCTTTACTTGTGCTTCGTTTACTGCAGCTCCTGAAGCTTTGATTACACTTGTAATATTAGCTTCGTTGATTTCCTTCTTTTGCTTGTGCAAAAGTAATGCGGCATATACATATTCCATCGTAAACGGAATTTGCTAAAGGCATAATATAAAACTATGGAGTAGATATTGAACCGAATTTATTATTCCAATATACAAAACTCGGAAATGTAAAAAATGAACTAGTTTAGAATCTTAAGACTGCGGCAAATAGAGTACATGTATTTTTTCAATTCTTTATCGTATAAAGTATCCATTCTTTGCTTTAGAATTCTTTTTGCTTGATCTTTTTCTGCACCATCAGACAGTGAAAGAACATTATTGATCAATTCTGGAATCGATTCTCTTACCCATCCATCAATTACATTGTGAATTCTTTTGTGTATTTTAACTACCGAATCAGTGTTAATGTCAAAGACACCAGTATAATTATCAAATTCTACTCTATATATCAAAGCCAATATACAATCTTTTGGGTCTGGATTTTTTAGTTGCTCTATAGACTGCGGTCCTCCTTTGTTTTGAGCAACTTTGTTTTTGAGACCAACCGCATTTATTATAATACCGTTAACACCTATCTTGGAATTTTCAACGCCTGTGACCACCCCAACAACTATGTTTCTAAATTCTCCGTCTTGTACAGATGTAAAAGCATGATCTCCTTCCTTCCATGTTTTTTTATTGAACATGGCAGCTTTTCAAAAAAGATCATATTTAATGTGTTGCTTCAGAATGCTTAATATCGGTCATTCCGAAAACTTCTCAAAGATGGACAAGGAACAAATTCTTGCAAAGTTTTCTACCGATCCTGATAGGTATTACAAAGTAGCATTATTTGAAAATGAAGGATTTGTACGAAAATCATGCACAAAATGTAAACGATATTTCTGGACTATAGATACTAATCAAAACTTTTGCCCTGATGATTCTGAAAATAATTATTCATTTATTGGCAATCCCCCCACAAAGAAAAGATTTGATTATGTTCAAGCATGGAGAGAAGTAGAATCTTTTTTTGTGCAAAACGGCCACAAATCAGTCAGCAGATACCCAGTTGTCTGCAGATGGCGCGATGATCTGTATTTTACAATAGCATCAATTGTAGACTTTCAAAGAGTTATGGGTTCTAAGGTTGTTTTTGAATTTCCTGCAAATCCATTAGTGGTTCCACAAACTTGTCTTAGATTCAAAGACATTGAAAATGTTGGAGTTACAGGAAGACATTTTTCTAGTTTTTGTATGATTGGACAGCACAGTATTCCAAATTCACAAGGATATTGGAAAGACAAATGTGTTGATCTAGATTTTCGACTACTAACAGAAAGATTTGGCATTGATAAAAAAGAAATAGTTTTTGTAGAAGATGTATGGGTGGGAGGTGGTTCATTTGGCTCTTCATTAGAATATTTTGTTAGAGGGCTAGAACTTGGAAATGCAGTTTTTACTGAATTTCAAGGAGATCTAGAAAATTATTCTGTTTTAGACCAAAAAATAATAGACATGGGAGCAGGCCTAGAGAGGTTTGCTTGGATTACCATGGGCACTCCAACTGCATATGATTGCTGTTTTGGTCCTATTACAAAAAATCTCATACAAAAAGCATGCATAGATCTTGATTCTAAAATTATATCAAACTATTTCATATCAATAGCAAAAAGCCTTGGCGATTCAAAAGATATATCAATCGCAAGAAAAATTGCTGCAAAACAAGCAGGAATTGATGAAATCCGGTTTAATAAAACAATAGCGCCACTAGAAGGGATTTATCTAATTGCAGATCATCTCAGAACTTTGGTGTTTGCAATTTCTGATGGTGCTTTGCCAAGTAATGTAGGTGGAGGATACAACTTACGAATGATTCTAAGAAGAACAGTAGCTACAATGGATAGGTTTGGCTGGAATTTTGATCTAAAAGAATTAGTTGACATGCATGTGGATTATTTAAAATCAACATATCCAGAATTAGAAGAAACACGAAATGATGTCAAGACCATAATTGGAATAGAAAGTGAGAGATACAATGAATCAAAAACAAGAATGAAAGGCATTGCAAGTACACTAAAGAATCAAGACAAGAAATTAACCGTAGATGATCTTATCAGATTATACGAATCTGATGGAATAACTCCCGACTTTTTAAAAGAGACCCAAATAATTTCTGAAATTCCACCTACATTTTATGAGAGGTTATCAGACTTGCATCAATCAGAAAAACAAGAGAAAAAAGAAGATTTGGACTTGAAAGGAATTCCAGATACCGAATTATTATACTATAAACATGATCCAGAAGAGTTTGAGGCCAGAGTTCTCAAAATAATAAAAAACAAGCTAGTTGTTTTAGACAAGACATCATTTTATCCCAGAGGTGGAGGCCAAGAACCAGATCATGGAGAGATTGGGACCTTTGAGGTGATTGATGTAAATAAACATGGAAATGTCGTAGTTCACGAAATTAAGGGTGGCACATTAAAAGAAGGAGAGATTGTGAAATGTGCAATAGATGCATCTCGTCGATATGGAATAACAAGGAATCACACTAGTACCCATGTGCTAAATGCTTCTGCACGAAAAACTCTGGGATCATGGATTTGGCAACACTCTGCATTTAAGGAAAAAGATTACGGTAGATTAGATATTACTCATCATTCTAACCTGACTGAAGATGATGTAGCGAAAATTGAAGATTTGGCAAACTTTACTATTAGAAGAGATGTTCCCATCATGATTAATGAATTTGAACGAGGAAATGCTGAACAAAAGTATGGATTTAGAATTTACCAAGGCGGTGTAGTTCCAGTAAAATTAGTTAGAATTGTAAACATTGAAGGTTACGATGTAGAAGCATGTGGAGGAACACATGTTAAAAAAACAGGAGAGATAGGACTCATTAAGATTACAAAGGCAGAAAGAATTCAGGATGGAGTTGTCAGAATGGAGTTTGTTTCTGGCGAAACTGCTATAAAATACACTCAAAATCAAGATAGAAAAATTTCTCAGATTGTAAAGTTACTAGGCTCAAGTAAAGAAAAGATAATGGAATCATTTGAACATACCATAAAGGACGCAGATTCTTCCAAGAAAAAGCTAAAACAATTAATCAAACGAGTATCAGAACCTACTGCAAAAAATGTCATACTCCAAGCAAAAAATCTAGGTAAAGTAAAACTATACTCCACGATAGACGAGGACATGGATGAGGAATTCCATATTGCAGTAGGAGAACAAACAATCAAGATGGATCCATCTATGATATATTGTGCATTGATTTTGAAAAACGACGGCATACGAATAGTTGCATTTGCTGGTCCAGAGGCAGTAAAAACAAAGAAGGCTGGAGATTTGGTTCGTGATGTTTCCAAAATCTTAGGCGGTTCCGGAGGAGGAAACGAGATCTTTGGCCAAGGAGGAGGAAAAGACTTGTCCAAACTAAAAGATGCATTAATTGCTGCTGAACAATCTATTTTGGAAAAGTGATTTTGTGACAGATTGGTCATCTATAGAATCCAAATGGAGAAAAATATGGCATGATGAAAAATATTTCGAGGCAGATCCAAGCTCACAAAAAAAATTTTTTGTCACAGTAGCATACCCATATCCAAATTCTCCACAGCACATAGGCCACGGAAGAACCTATACTTTAGCTGATGTTCATGCAAGATTCATGCGTATGCGTGGTTACAACGTACTTTTTCCAATGGGCTTTCACTACACAGGAACACCAATTCTTGGCATGGCAAGACGTGTTCAAGAAAACGATAAGGAATTAATCGAGGCCTTTAGAACATTATACAAAGTTCCAGAAAAAAATATTGTAGAGTTTTCAGAGCCAGTAAAAATTGCAGATTATTTCCATCAAGAAATAAAATCAGGAATGATAGAGATGGGTTACTCTATAGACTGGAGAAGAGAGTTTACTACAATAGATCCGGTCTACAATAAATTCATAGAATGGCAGTTTAGAAAGTTGAGAAGTAAGAATTTGGTCATTCAAGGATCACATCCTGTTGGCTGGTGCCCAAAAGATCAAAATCCAGTATCACAACATGATACGTTAGGTGATGTAGAACCAAGTTTTACAGAGTATATTCTCATCAAATTCAGATATGAAAAATATATCATACCAACTGCCACACTTAGACCTGAAACAATATTTGGTGTAACAAATCTCTGGATAAACCCACAGGTTACTTACAAGATTACAAACGTAGATAATGAAACATGGATTGTTAGTGCAGAATGCGCGAGAAAACTAGAGTTTCTTGATAAGAAAGTCAAGATAACAGGCGAGATAAAAGGTTCTGAACTTGTAAGCAAAAAAGTCAAAGTTCCAGATAGAAATGAAGAGATCATAATATTTCCTGCAAGCTTTGTCAAGAGTGAAAACGGTACTGGAATTGTAATGTCAGTGCCAGCACATGCACCATTTGACTATCAAGCTTTAGAAGATATTAAAAAGTTGAGCAATGATCAAAATCTTGCTTCCATTGCAAGAACGATTTTACCAATTTCCATCATACAAACTGACGGATGTGGAGAGATTCCTGCAAAGGAAGTTACTGAAAGATTTCAAATAGAAGACCAAAACAATCCCAAACTTGAAGAAGCAACAAAAGAACTTTATGCAAAAGAATTCTACGGAGGAAAATTAAAACAAAACACTGGAAAATTTGCACAAAAAACTGTTGTAGAAGCTAAAGAAGAAGTCAAAAAATGGATTCTGCAAAGTAATAATGCAGATATTTTATTTGAACTAAATGATGGACCGATCCGTTGTAGGTGCGGCGCCGAGTGCGTAGTAAAATTACTCAATGATCAATGGTTTCTAGATTATTCTAATAAAAAATGGAAGGATGATACGCATCATTGGATAAATGAAATGAAGATACTTCCAGAAGAGATACGGGGAGAATTCAATTATGTTGTGGATTGGCTTAGGGAAAGGGCATGTGCAAGACAACACGGTCTTGGTACAAAATTACCGTGGGACAAGGATTGGATAGTTGAGAGTTTGTCAGATTCAGTAATTTACATGGCATACTACATCTTGGCAAAATATGTAAATGAAAAACAACTAGTAGCAGAAAGTCTTGGGGATGAGTTTTTTGATTATGTATTTTTTGGAGAGGGAGATTCAAAGAAAATTGCTTCATCATCTAAAATATCATATGATGTTTTAGAAATGATCAGAAACGAATTTCAGTATTTTTATCCTGTTAATGCAAGACATTCAGGACGTGATCTTGTTCCAAATCATCTAACTTTCTTTGTTTTTAATCATATTGCAATATTTCCCAAAAAATATTGGCCTGAAGAGATAGTAGTAAATGGTTCTGTCTTGATGGAAGGAAAAAAAATGTCAAAATCAATGGGAAACATAATTCCATTACGGGATGCAATTAGAACACATGGAGCTGACCCAATTAGATTAGCTATCTTAATTTCTGCAGAGTTATTGCAGGATGCCGATTTTAATTTGGAAGCAGTTAGAGGAATTAAAAACAAGCTTGAAAACATGTTGGGCGAATCTACCAAATACAAAGCAGGCCAATTCAACAATCAAGAACAAGAAGACAGATGGCTACAAAGTAGACTGCAACAGCTTATCTTTGAAATTACATCAGCTATGGAAAAAATGAGATTACGTGAAGCCTTGCATTATGTACTGTACGAATTTGATTCAGACATGCAATGGTATCTAAAGAGAACAGAGGCAAAGAATAGAAAAAATACATCTGGTATCTTACATGAAATTTTTTCTGCTAGAGTATCCATGCTTTCTCCTTTTGCACCACATGTTGCAGAAGAGATGTGGAATAAATTAGGAAATTCTGGAATTGTTTCAAAATCGTTGTGGCCATTAGTTCATGAAAACAAGATTGATGCCGTAGCACTCCAATCAGAAAATCTTCTCAAATCAACATTGGAAGATATCAAGAACATTCTCAAAGTAACCAAAATTTCACCAAAACGAATCATCATTTATACTTCAGACCCATGGAAGACAAAGGCATACCAAAAGATTCTTTCAAGTGTTATCAAAGGTGAGATGAATATTGGAATTCTTATAAAATCTCTAATTGCAGACAAGGATACAGAAAATGTAAAAAAAGATCCCGATTTTGTCAAAAAAACTGTTAATGATATATTATCAGAACCTGTAGAATCAAGAAAATCCAGAGCAAAGTCAGGTCTTGTTGATGAGAAGAAAATTCTTTTAGAAATTAATTCACTTGTCCAAAAAGAATTCGGTGTGGAGGTACAAGTGTTTGGTGAATCAGATACCCAAAAATATGATCCCAAAAACAAGGCACGTACTGCAAGGCCATTCAAGCCTGCAATATTAATAGAATAGAATTAGAAAAATACTGCACATCTTTTTATTAGGTATTTTCAGAATAAGCTTCAATTGAAAATAGCAGTTGTTGGCATTGGAGTTGCAGGTGGATATCTTCTTGGTAGATTGAAAAATGAACATGAAGTAGTTGGTTTTGAAAGATCCACACAAGAAAATCATGATTCCATATGTGCTTGGGGCACAACTCGCGGACCAATGCAAGAATTTGCTAAAAAATGTAATCTCGATTTTAACGATTACATAATTCATGACGGAAAAAACATGTACATTGACATGAATTCAGACAGATTCAACATCAAATTGATGGGTCTTTGTACCTACGACAAAATTGGTCTTATCAAAGACATGTCAAAAGGATGTAAGATCAATTATGGTACCACACCAAAACTTGCAGATTTAGAATCAGAATTTGATCTCATAATTGATGCAACTGGATTTTACAGAATGTATCTTCCAAGACTTGCTCAAGATTTTCATCTGCCAACATACCAATACAAGGTAGAATATGAAGACAAAGTGCCATTTGACGACTTTTACCTTAAGCCATTTTCTTCAATTAGTGGATATTTTTGGTATTTTCCATTAGGGGAAAAACATGCACATATTGGTGCTGGCGATAAAAACAGAAAACATGTTGAAGTAACTGATGCATTTTTTAAAAAATATGGTGGAAAAATACTCAAAACAGTTGGAAGACCAATTCGTCTTGCTACACCTGATATGTGCGAACCATTTTATCATGGAAAGGTTGTTGGTGTCGGTGAATCGATTGGAACTGTTTACCCACTTTTAGGAGAAGGCATCATACCAAGCATGACCTGTGCGGACATATTTATCGAGAATATTGGTAATAATGAAAGATACAGACAGCAAGTACTTGAAAAGTTTGCCATATACTCCAAGGTACTTGCATTTGTCAGAAATAAAATGGACAGCAAATTTAGTACGATAAAGCACTTTGCAGATCTTATTGCAATTTATAGATACATGAAAAAAAATGAACAGAGATTTGGTATGGAAATTAAAATGACAGATATGATGAAGGTTGCAAAGGCCTAGAACCCCATAGTAACAGATCCAAAATTTTCTCGCACCGTTCTGTTTGAATTCATGTTATAATCATATATCATTTTAGAATATTCCAAAAGAACACTCTTCATTTCATCAATTGATTTTGAAAGATAAAAACCCGGACAGTCGCCGGTAAACTGAAAGCTTGCATGAACACGAGCTCTGCCTTTTTCATTTTCAAGCCAAGATGAAAACGGATAGAGGTAACAGACTCCAGGTCTATTTGGATGCAATCCACAGTAACCTTTCTCATCCAAAAATCTACAAGAGATATGGGTTCCATCATCTTCCTCTGTCTCATTTTCTTTTCGTTTCAGGTTTATCATGGTCATTGTTATATTATTTCCAGATGGGCCTCTTTCTTCCCAAGTAGCAATGTTAGTGTCATTTTTTATAAAGTCTGTAACTTTTTGGTACTTTAGTCCCTTTGCAATTGTGATTAGATCATTTGATGTAAGAGGTAATCTGCCTTGTCTGTCACAGCAATTATGGCAATCAGGCCAGTAACATTTCCAGAGAACATAACTTTCTGCTTTTGCAATATATGGAATATGAAAAACAACATCTTTTACTTTGATAGCAAAATCAGAAACATCACTTCTGTTTCCTAGAATAAAATCCCGTATGATTGGATTTATTTCCCAATTTTTTGATAAAAGTTCAAGTGATTCCTCAAGTTCCTTTCGCATCAACTAATAAATTACAAGCACAACTTTGAACGTTATTAATGTTGAGGGAAAAAGGCAAGTACGCATCTGCTACCGAAAACAGACGATTTGTATGGGAAAAAGTGATGTGGCCCTTGATTTTAGAATTAAACAACATTAGTTTTACTACATCACAATACAAAAAAAAACGTGATGCAGTTTGTAAAGAATTTGGAATACCATCATCAAAAATTGCTGGTGGTTTTGTATCACTTTTGTTAAAAGGAATTCTTTACAAGGAAAACGATCTTTATTCAATTCATTACAGATTAATTCCATATATGAGACTCAAAGCTGATTGTGATTATGCAACAGCAGTACGGGAAACAAACACCAAATAATTATATTCTCAGGTATTCCAAGTCGTGTCGGTAGCCCGATAGTCTAGTGGCCAAACAAATTTTGGGTTAGGGATTCCAGGCTCTGGATCTTACGAGAGGAAACCTGGGGACGGCAGTTCGAATCTGCCTCGGGCTACTTTATCTTTGATAAAATTATAATTGCCTATCTAGAGGCCATAGCTATTCTTTCAAGCTCATTTTTCTTTTTCACAGAAGGAGCATTCATGTCATTTGCTGCTGCGAGAATAAGGTGTTCTGCAAGGTTCTCTTCGATTGCTTTTGGATTTGAAAATGATGCGTCCCTTACACCTTCCGCAATGAATCGTAATGCAAGATCCACTCTTCGTAAAGGTGCAACATCTACTGACACATGATAAACAGTACCACCATAAACTATTCTTGTAGTATCTTCATTTGGAGCAGAGTTTTCAATTGCTCGTACAAGAACCTCAATTGGATTTTTACCTGTTTTGAGAAACATAATGTCAAGTGCTGCTTTGACAGTGTTTATTGATCGAGTTTTCTTTCCACCCATCCTACCTGTGTTTTTTGCATATCTTTTTCCAAAGTGTAAAAGCTTGTTTGCAAGTCTTTCTACTATGTTAACTTCAGCCTTGTTGAATCTCTTTAGTGCAGAACGACCAAAAGTTAAGGGCATTATAATTTTGTTTACCGATATAGCATTTTTTAAACCGGGATCTTTAATCTCTATTTTTGAGAGGTCCCATTTCCTAAAAAGTAAAAGATTTGCAGTTTCTGTCATTTCTATCTCCTTGGTTTTTCTTTCTTACCATATACAAGTTCTTTGAGTGAAGTTCCATTTACCTTGAATACCTTCCATCTTACACCAGGAATATCTCCCATTGCTCCTCCCATGGATGCGCCCATTCCTTCTACGTGTACTTCGTCATGTTCATCAACAAAATTCATAGCACCGTCTCTTGGTAAAAATGCAGTAACAGTCTTTCCATTTTTTATGAGTTGTACACGAACACATTTTCGAACAGCAGAGTTTGGCTGCTTTGCTTCAATACCTACTTTTTCTAAAACAATTCCACGAGCTTGTGGTGCACCACCTAATGGACTTGCTTTTTTGTCAAGGCCAAGATTTCTTCTTTTATAAGTACCAATAGACCAACGTTGTTTCTTTCTTTTATCTTTTAGAACTCTTCCTGAAAATAGACCGAGTGGTGATTTTGCCATATTTTTATTCCATTATTTTTTCTGGACTTTGTATTAGAACACTGGAAATTTGAAAGTATCTTTTTGCAAGTAGTCTTGCCTTCTCAGCGTTACGACCTTCACGACCAACTACGATACCTTTCTTTTTTGCATCAACCATAACAATTGCTTGCATAGAACCATCAAGTCTTTTGTTTATTTTAACTTCAGATACAAGCTTTTGATTTAACATATTTTTGAGAAAATCTGCAGGATCATCAGAATATTCCACAAGTTCAACATTTCTTTTTACTACGTTTTGTAGGTTTCGAATTGTGGAACCACCCTTGCCTATTGCAAGACCCATCTTACCTGGATTTACAACAAAGATTACTCTATCAAGTTTTTCATCTTCAATACAATCACGAGCTGTTGCACCAGTTACGTTTTGAAATAGCGACATCAGTTTAATTTGGTCGGTTGTTAGTTTGATTGTTTCCGTCATTTCTATGCCTGTTTTAAAATCGATCTCTTCGTGGGACATTTAAATCTTCATAAAAAATTATGCAAAAATAAGACATTTATTGTTGTATCTCCTCTTCCACTTCTTTCAAAAGTGTTTTGAGATTTGTTTCACTCAAAGTTTTAAGCGAAAGTGCAGAGATTCTAAATTGCGTACCACAAAGCCTTCCAAGTTCAACAGACGAGCCCTTAAAATTCAAAGTAGGAACTTTGGAGCTTGTTGCAGTCTCTTGTATCTTTTGAAGTGTATTCTTTGGAATAGATTGAGATAAAATTATCAATTTAGAATTTTTCATTGAACCAATTACCTCTTTTGCACCTAGAGAACACTTTTTGTCATCCATGGCATCTTTGATTATTTTTTCTAGAAGTTTAGCCATCTTCAACTACCTTCATGTAAAGATCCACGGTTCCAGTTCCTACAGGAATATTTCCACCAACAATTACATTTTCTGTCACACCTTTTAGTTGTTCAACTTCTCCAGCCAATGCAGCTTCTGCAATGGTTGGAACAGTAATTTCAAATGCAGCTCTTGCAAGTACACTTGTCTTTGTTCCAGCAATTCCATGTCTTCCAATTTGTTGCATATATCCTCTAGAACACATCAAATCTGAAACAAGCATAAGATATCTAATGTCTACTTCAAGACCTTGGTCCTCAAGTGTTGAGCTAAGCTCATTTATCAGTGCGTTACGTGCAGCTTCAATTCCTAGTGTACTTGCAATTTCAAAGACATTGTTTGTGCGTATATTTTTCTTGTCAACACCATCAATTTCAAACACCTTTGCAATGTTAGAACCAGATGTTTGTATTACCCATTCATCGTCTTGTTGCACTATAGTAACTCTTTCAACATCAGCTACCCCTTTTACTTTGGTACCAAGAATTTTATTTCTCATTGCAAGAACTGTTTGAGCATCTGATTCTTCAGCAAGTGTTAGTGTAATGGAATTACCGTTAGTTTCAATTTCAAATTTCTTTTTTGATGATTGTAATGCCTCTTCAACATCAGCTATGGTACAAGCCCTTTCTTTTAGCTTGTCAGTATTTAGATTCAGTTTGATTTTTGTGGAATAATCAGTTTCTGTGCTTGATACAAGTGCACTAACCTTTGTATGTAAGATTTCACGTGCAACTTTGATTGCTTTTTCTTTTGATTTTTTGTAGTTTTCTTCCAGATAGATGTCCATTGTTGGTGTTACTGGTTTTTTGCGTGCATCAACAAGTTCAATTAATCTTGGAAGACCGAGTGTTACATTTCTTTCTCTAATTCCTGCAAAGTGAAATGTTCTTAGTGTCATCTGAGTTCCAGGCTCACCAATAGATTGTGCAGTTACTACACCTACTGCTTGCCCCGGTTCTACTTTGGCATCATCATACAACTCTAATGCCTTCTTGCAAACTTTTTCAACACCGTCTCTGCTTATTTTTGATTCAAGTAAGGCATCGTGTACTGCGTGTGTTAATCGTGGATTGAATGTCTTTGTGTATTTCTTGGAAAGTTCTGTTATCTCTTCCTTTGTTGCTTTTTTACCAATGTCAATAATTGTTTCAGATTCTATTAATCTTTGAACTCTAAATGCTTCACCGTGATCACTTTTTGCGACATCGATTCCATCTTCACCATATAAGAATTGTATAATATGACCATGTGGATCTCGTACAGTTCCATCATATTCTAGCTTAAGGTGCTCAAGTGCATTGATCAATCTTCTTTGCATGTAACCACTTTGTTGGGTTCTAACTGCAGTATCTACAAGACCTTCACGCCCTCCCATTGCATGGAAGAAAAATTCTAATGTAGAAAGACCCTCACGATAGTTTGATTTTACAAATCCCCTCGAATCTGGATTAGTATCATTTTCTTTAAAGTGTGGAAGAGATCTATTGTTGTATCCTTTGTTGATTCTTTTTCCTCTGATTGATTGCTGACCTAAGGCACCAGCCATCTGTCCTATATTCAGAGATGAGCCCCTGGCACCAGTTGTAGCCATAATTCTTCCAGCATTTGTTTCATCAAAAGACTTGTCAGCTGTGCTTCCTGCCTTGTCTCTTGCTTTTGAAAGCTCATTTACAATATATGCTTCTAATGCTTCATCTGCAGAAAGACCTCTACTAAGCTGCAAAGTTCCTTTCTTTGCTTGGGAGATAAGATCATAAACCTTGTCGTATGTTTCTTGTATTCCGCCTAGAATGTTTTCTTTTGTTTTTGTTGAAAGCTCAAGATCAGAATAGCCATAACTAAAACCATAATGTGTGATAAATTGTTTTAGCATTACCAAAATAGAATTTAGGAACTTCTTTGCTTCATCATATCCATAGTCTTTTGTGATTCTATGCAAAACACTATCTGGTTCTTCAGCACCAATTGATGCTTTGTCAATTACACCACTGATTAACTGACCATTTTTTATTACAACATCTTTTGTTGGACCTTTGGTTCCTTTAGACCACTTTGACGTAATTACATAGTTAAAGTCTTTTGGCATGAAAAGTGAGAATAGTTGTTTTCCAGTATAAAACTGACCGTTTTTATTTTTAATTGCAGGTTCTGGAAAAGTTCCATCGTATCCTCCAATCATTGCAAGATTTGCAAAGTATTCTGGTGTTAGTGTAGTGTCATCTTTTGTTAATAGATATGCTCCTGTGATGAAATCTCGTAATGCTCCAATGATTGGTCCTCCATATCTTGGTGAGATCAACTGATCCTGTACACGCATCAAAAGAATTGCTTCAGCTCTAGCTTCCTCACTTTGTGGTACATGTAAGTTCATCTCATCTCCATCAAAGTCAGCGTTGTATGGAGGACATACCGATGGATGTAATCTGAAAGTTTTTCCTGGTAAGACCTTAACATAATGACCCATAATTGACATTTGGTGTAAAGATGGTTGTCTGTTAAACATGACAATGTCACCGTCTGACAGATGTCTTTCTATGAGATATCCAATCTCGATGTTGTTTGCAATTGTTTCTCTGTCTTCAACAAAATCAAGTCTAATCTTTACTCCATCAGGTCTTACAATATAATTTGCTCCTGGGAATTTGTTTGGACCATTTATCACAAGTCTCTTTAGTCTTTCAATATTCCATTCTGTAACAACTTCAGGTATTGTAAGTTTGATTGCTACAGCTTCTGGGACTCCAACCTCAGCAATGTCAAGATTTGGATCTGGTGAAATCACAGTTCTGCTGGAAAAGTCTACTCTTTTTCCAGAAAGTGAGCCTCTGAATCTTCCCTCTTTTCCTTTTAGTCTTTGTGTTAAAGTTTTCAGCGGTCTACCTGATCTGTGATGAGCTTGTGGAATTCCAGAAACCTCATTATCGAAATATGTTGTTGTATGATATTGTAACAAATCAACAAGATCTTGAACAATAAGTGGAGGAGTTCCTGCTTCTTTACTTTCTTTTAATCTCTGATTTACTCTTATTATGTCAACAAGTTTGTGTGTTAGATCATCTTCTGATCTAATTCCTGTTTCTAAAATTATTGATGGTCTTACAGTTACAGGTGGTACAGGTAGAACTTGGAGTACAAACCATTCTGGTCTTGCAGTGGAAGGATCATATCCCAAAAGTTTCAAATCATCATCAATCATGTGAGAGAATCTTTCTCTAATTGTTATTGGCAGTAATCTGTTTTCACCAAGTTCCGTCTTTTCAATAAAGATTGTCGGCTTTGTAAAGATCATATCATATTGTGATTTGCCACAATGCGGACATGTCTTTTCTTTTTTTGCTTTTTCAATAATTTGGTCTGGTATATGTTTTACAGATATTACCGTATATGCTGCCTCTTTGTTCAGTATTCTATGATATTCTTCCAGGTCCTCTTTTGGAATTTTCAGTCTAGCACAGGATCTGCATGTAGTCAAAAGAAGTTTGTAGATATTATCAATGAATGCTATATGTAAGACAGGTTCGGCAAGTTCAATGTGACCAAAATGTCCAGGACACCTTGCAGCAGTATTGCCACATGTAATACATTTCTGTCCTGGTTCTAATGTTCCAAGCCGTCCATCCATTAGTCCACCTTGTACAGACATCCCGTCTTCATCATAAGTTTCTGGAGCAGTAATTTCTGCAACAGAATACTTTCTAATTTCTGTTGGTGACCAAACGGAAAATTTGATTCCGTCGATTATCTTTATTGTTTCAAGAGCCATTATACCTTCTCCTTTATCAAGAGTCTTGGAGCAACATCTAAGCTCATCATTTCTTGTAACAAGAGCTTGAATGCATAGGCTACTGAAATTGATGTCACCTTTGCTTTATCGCCACAAACTCTACAAACAAAGCGTCGTTGTTTGATGTCATAATATGAGACTAGCCCACATCTTTCACAGATATAAATATCGGCCTTGTCTGATTCATCAAGCAGTCTATCCTTTAACATCATAGAAGCACCGTATGCAATAAGACAATCTCTTTCCATTTCTCCAAATCTCAAACCGCCTCCACGTGCACGTCCTTCTGTAGGTTGTTTTGTTAGCATCTGTACTTGTCCTCTTGCTCTAGCATGGATCTTATCTGCAACCATGTGGTGAAGTTTTTGATAATATACAACTCCAATGAAAACTTCGGCAGGAAATGCTTTTCCTGTTCTTCCATCATACATCATTTCTTTTCCAGAATATTTGAAACCTGCAGATTCTAGGACTCCTTTGACATCCTCCAATTTTTCTCCTACAAATGCAGAGCCATCCATTTTAGTGCCTCTAAGTGCTGCAGCTTTTCCAGTCACTGATTCTAGAAACATTCCAACAGTCATTCTAGATGGAAATGCATGTGGATTAATTAATACGTCTGGAACAACTCCATCAGCTGTATATGGTAGATCTTCATGATTTACAAGTAAACCTACAACTCCTTTCTGACCATGTCTAGATGCAAATTTGTCACCTATTTCCGGAACTCTGACATCTCTAACTCGAATCTTATACATCCGGCCACCATCGTGTGATTGAGTCATGACAACGGTATCAACAACACCATTCTCCGATGGTCTTACTCCGATTGAGGTATCTCGTCTATATGGTCCTTTTACCTCAAATTCTCTATATTCTTCCATGAATCTTGGTGGACTTGTCTTTCCAATCAAAATATCTCCACCTTGAACTGTTGATTCAGTTGCAATTACGCCATCTTCTTCTAACAATCTGTAAGCTTTTTCACCACGAAAACCACGAATATTTGCTTCTGCATTTGGAATTTCAAAGTTATCTCTCATTCCTCCAGGATATTGTTTCGCTTCTGCTTCATAGATTCTATAAAAGAAAGTTCTTCCTAGTCCTCTTTCTACAGATGATCTGCTTAAAACTATAGCATCTTCAATATTGTAACCATCAAAAGGTAGTACTGCAACAATACAATTTTGTCCAGCAGGCCTGTCTTCTAATCCTAAAAGTCCCATCGCTTTTGTTGTTACGATTGGAGTTTGAGGATATAACATGAAATGCTGTCGCACATATGTACTTGCATTCATCAACGGGGTAGAAAAACCAAGACTTTGTTTTGCCATGGCGGATTCATATGTATTTCTTGGAGATTGATTATGTTCAGGATATGGAATTATAGATGCGCCAGCTCCAAGAATTGCAGATGGGAATATTTCCATATGAGTATGTTTTTTTACATTCTCTTCATCCATTGCAATGTAACAGTTTTCTTCCTCATTTGCATCCACTAATTCAATTACCCCCATGTGTAAAAGATCACTCCAGGAAAGGAATTTTTTGCTTACCTTATCTATGAGTTCTTGTGTTAAAAGCGGTTTGTTATCTTTTATTACGATTAAAGGACGTAGAACTCTTCCTGCATTACAGTTTACATAAAGTCTTTTTGTAGAACCTTCAATATCAGACTGGTACAAAAATATTCCAATGTGAGGATGAATTTTGAAATTTCTTCTTAGCTCACGTAATGAATCTACAAGCTTTTGTCCATCTTTATAATATCCAATTAGTCTTCCATCAACAAAAATTCTTGTTCCTTCTTTTTTTAGCTCATCTTTTGCATCTGAAACATAAGTCACTCCAAGATCGTAGAGTTTTTCAATAATATCTTCTGATGGAACATTCACCGATATTATTGCAGAAAGAGCCAGATTCTTGACTAGTCCACAATTTGATCCCTCAGGGGTTTCACTTGGACATATTCTACCAAAATGTGTTGAATGTAAATCTCGTGCCTCAAAGTTTGGTTGACTTCTGCTCAAAGGAGATTGAATTCTTCTAAGATGACTAATTGTTGAAAGATAGTTTGTTCTATCTAAAAGCTGGGTTACTCCTACTCTGCCTCTTCCCCAATTTCCTGTTGCAATTGCATTATTTAGTTTGTCAGTAACTATACCTGGTCTTACTGCTGCTGCAACCGCATTAATTCCTCTTTTCTGTCCAGAACGTTCAAGTTGATATTTCATATCTCGAACCAAGTTTCTAAAAGCAGTTCTGAATAAATCTGCCAGCATCTGACCCGCAAATTTTATGACCTTATTTCCATAATGATCTTTATCATCAGGTGTAAGCCAGCCTAGTTTTAATTCAATTAATTTGCAAGCTGCTTCGCCCAGAAATTGTGATTTTTCCTTTCTATTATCTGGATGCTTTCCAAGATGTGGTAAAAGTCCCCAGTCAAGCAAAGTTTCTGCTCTCTTTATCTGAAATTCTTCAAGCATTCCAGGCGCTATTCTCTTACTGATGTATACTATCGCATCCTTTGCAGTTGGTACATCGCCTGACTTTTCAAATGATGCTTCAAGTTCATCTTGAATGTCATCAACAAGTGAAACTGCAGCTGCAATTTCTCTATCAGATTCAAGTCCTAGAGCTCGCATTAAAGTAACTACAGGTATGTCAACAGGTGAACCCGGAATTTTTGCAACTATCAAACCATCATTTTTCATTACAAGTTCAAGTTTTGCGCGATAACCAACAATAGATGAATAGACTTTAGCTTTGAAGACAGTGTTACCTCCAACGGTTTCTTTATCAACTATAATTTTATTGTAAGAAAGATCTTCTAGTCCAACAATCACTCGTTCTGATCCATTTATAATAAAATATCCACCAGGATCGTTTGGATCCTCACCATGTTCTACAAGTTTTTGATCAGAGAGGTTATGCAAAAGGCAAGCATTAGATCGTACCATAACTGGCATGTCACCAATGTGAACAAATCTTGATTCTAGAATTTTTCCATCTTCTACAACACTTGCCTCAAGCATTACTGGAGATGCGTATGTAACATTACGCAGTCTTGCTTCCATAGGAGCTATGTGTGTTATAGAACCATCAAGTTCCATCATTCTTGGTTGTTGTAGTTTTAGCTTACCAAGTTGAATTTTGTATGGATATTCTGCGCTTTCAATTTCTATTTGTCCAACTTCATCAATTATACTTTGAAGACCTCTTTCCAAAAACTCATCATATGAATTAAGATGTTGGCGAGCTATACCCTCTCTTTTTAATATGTCCTGAATTATTGGCCAACGTTTATTTGAAATATTTGCCATTACTCTTCCACCACGTATCTGTAATAGACACTCTCACCAGCAGTTGCACTTTTTCTTGTTATCTTAATCATATCACCAGGTTTTACTCCCAAGCCTTTGATGGCAGGATCGTTTACATAAATAAGTGGCATTTCAGTAGGTTTTGTATGAAATTTTTCTAGTGTTTCTTCAGCTTCTTTTTTTGTCATTATCTCATGTTTTGGAACATAGATATGATCTGGAACTAGGATGTGATCTTTTTTAGTTATCATGTTAAAGAGCTCCTTCTAACATTAGCTGTAAATGAACAATTAATCCACAAACTATGAATTTTCAGCCGAGAGGTTAATATATATGTAATTAGCGGGATTTGAAATTTACTGTTTCTTGTCAATAATTTTTTTCGCAACCTTAAATAGTGAAAAAATAATCCAAAAACAAGATGAGTACTCGTTTTAGTGGATTTGCATTACTTGCAATTCTGGTTGCTGCAACAGCGACTATTCCGGTTTTTGCAGACAATTCTACAAATACAAATTCTACAGGGACGCAAAATCCGTACCAGAATCCCATACTTGCAGGTACACAAAATCCTACAACCACAACAGGAGTACCAATTACCGTTACAACAGACAAAACATCGTATAACGATGGAGACAAACTCACCATATCAGGAACAACACAAGACTACATTTCTGGTACACCAGTTTCAGTTATAGTTAGAAATCCTATTGGAAATGTTGTGCAGATAGCTCAAGTAGATCTCGGAAGTGATAGAACATACAGTACAACGATCACAGTTGGTGGGAGTAGTTTGTGGCAATCTGCTGGTACTTACGAAGTAGATGTACAGTTTGGTAGTAAAGATAGATCGGCCAAAACAACATTCCAGTTTACTGGTTCTGGACAGAGCGGACCATCAGGAAACACCATAAAAGTGGATGGTACTGACTTTTCAGTTACATATAGCATCACAAATGGTAAAGTGCTTGGAATTAAGGCTGATATCCCATCTAAATCATTGATAGTATCAATACAAACAACAGGGAATGGACAATTAACTATAGATCTACCAAGAGCATTGATAGATGCAAAGATAAATAATCAAACAGATGATCAATTCTTTGTCTTAAACGATGGTCAAGAAGCTCAATTTACTGAAACAAAAACAACTACTGACAGGACTCTAACAATTCCATTCACTGATGGAACTGGACAAATAGAGATCATTGGTACATGGATAGTTCCAGAGTTTGGCCCAATAGCAATGCTAGTACTTGCAATTGCAATTATATCCATAATTGCTGTATCTGCAAAGACTGGGTTAAGATTCATGCCAAAATACTAGAACATTCAATTTTTTTCATTTTTTTAAAATTCTATTACCTTCAAGGACCCAAACTCTTCTGTTTCTAACGTGATATCAGAACTCACAGTATCAAAATTGAAGGAAATAAATGGATTACAATACAAAACGCAAGTAAATCAAATTGAAAGTTTTGTATGTTGATTTTATATCCAGATCGGTAAGAGGAACAAAAATGTCCTATCAGGTATCAAAGTCTTTTTAAATATACATAAATATCCATTCTTCCTAATCGCAAACAAGATGAGTACTCATAAAGAATACGCGCTGATCGCTATTCTTGCCACAATAGCTGTTGTGGGAGTGGTTCCAGCTTTTGCAGACTGTCCACCAGATTGTCTACCGAAGGCAACTTACAACCCTCTTACTGCCAGCGGACCAATTCTGCCAATATCTGTAACTACGGATAAATCAACATATGATCACAGCTCCATCATCATGGTAAGTGGTCATGTAGATCACCCATATCCTGGTCAAGATGTAGGTATGAAAGTAACTAGTCCATCTGGAAATGTTGTAAGCGCTGCACAACTAACTGTTGATAGCAATGGTGACTTCACAACCAAATTAAACACTAGTAGTCCAATATGGACAGAAAATGGAGCATACACAATTTATGTCCAACAGGGCGATGAGCAATCCAGAACCAACAGCGTTCAGGTTGAGCTTACCGGTACATTACCAGCACAACCACCAGCAGTTCCAGAGTTTGGCCCAATAGCAATGCTAGTACTTGCAATTGCAATTATATCCATAATTGCTGTATCTGCAAAGACTGGGTTAAGATTCATGCCAAAATACTAGAACATTCAATTTTTTTCATTTTTTTAAATATACATAAATAGTGATACCGACTAAATCGCAAACAAGATGAGTAATAAAGAATACGCGCTGATCGCTATTCTTGCCACAATAGCTGTTGTGGGAGTGGTTCCAGCTTTTGCACAATGGCAAATGCTTCCTTCGGGAACATCCAATCCATTGCCTGGTGAAAGTATACCTATTCCATTAACAGTGTCGACAGACAAGGCAGTATATGATCACAACTCCATCATCATGGTAAGTGGTCATGTAAGAAATCCTTACCCAGGTCAACAGATCACCTTACGAGTAAGTGATCCTTCTGGAAGTATTGTTCAAGTCAGTCAACTAACATTGGACAACAATGGCGATTTTGGAACGAAGTTGACCACTGCAAGTCCATTATGGACTAAAAGTGGAGTTTACACAATTTTTGCCCAATATGGAAACCAACAAGGGACATCAGCTAAAGTCCAGTTTACGATTCCTGGCGGCGGTGCAATAAGTTGTGATTCAAATCAACTTGCAGCCACACTAAATGATGAAGTATACTGCATACCCTACAGCATCAACGGTGGCACTGTGTTAAGTGGAACTCTTAGTGTCGCATCAAAAACCTTGACTGTGAACATTCAAGCTAACGATGATGGACAAATTATACTTAACATTCCAAGATCAGTACTTGATTCAAAAAACGGCAACAATGATCAAAGCTTTGTTGTGTTAGTAGATGGTGAAGAAAAAGACACTGCTACAGAAACAACTACCTCTGATACAAGAACAGTAACAATTCCATTTACTGTAGGAGCTGGACAAATAGAGATCGTTGGCACACAAATAGTTCCAGAGTTTGGCCCAATAGCAATGCTAGTACTTGCAATTGCAATTATATCCATAATTGCTGTATCTGCAAAGACTGGGTTAAGATTCATGCCAAAATACTAGAACATTCAATTTTTTTCATTTTTTAGATCTAATCATAGTAAAGGAAATATACACGTAGAGATCAAATTTGTTATGCGTTATTTTGTTTTTCCAATATTTGCACTCTTTGTCTTATCAGTTTGGTGCATCCCAAGTTTTGCACAAACAGCTCCTAATATTACAGTCACCACAGACAAATCATCTTATACTATTAATGATTCTATTGTGATTTCCGGAGTTGTAAAAGCTGTTGTGCCAGGAACCCCTATAACCATTCAGATTTTCAATGCCAATAGTAATTTGGTTAATGTAGATCAGATTGATGTTTCACAAGATGGTACTTATTCAGATACCAACATTAAAGCTAAAGGTCCATTATGGGTATCCAGTGGAACATATACAGTAAAGGTGCAATACGGTCCTACGGTTACAGCACAGACAACCTTTATTTTTGCTAGCTCCATAACTCCAGTAAGTAATTACTTCATAGTCAAAGATCCCAGTAGTCAACAAACATTTAGTGTAAATTATACCATCAGTGGCGGGATGGTAAAAGATATGACCATAGATCCTCAAAGCATTTCCCTAATCGTCTCTTTAAATTCCACTAGTGACGGAACTGTTGTACTACAAATTCCAAGAACATTGATTGATGCCAAAACTAGTAATGGACAAGATGATTCGTTTATTGTCTTAATTGATGGTGCAGAAGTAAAACCATCAGGTGAAGAAACAAACAATAGTTTTAGAACATTAACAATACAATTTCTGCAAGGAGATCAGGACATAGAGATCATTGGCACACAAATAGTTCCAGAGTTTGGCCCAATAGCAATGCTAGTACTTGCAATTGCAATTATATCCATAATTGCTGTATCTGCAAAGACTGGGTTAAGATTCATGCCAAAATACTAAAACTCCAAGTCAACTTTTGTTTTATTAATACATAAATACTCATTATCATTGATTATTTGCTAGTAAATATGAAGAAGTCGATATGTTTAGTTTACATTATTTTAACTATAGTTACCATATCTACCGTTATCACATTAAATCCAGCTCATGCCGTAATTTCGCATCCATTAACTGTTAATGTCACTCCGCTTAGTGGTCAAGCACCATTAACAGTTAATCTGAGCGTCAATCTTGGCGGATTTAGTTCTAAAGCGATAGAGTGGAATTTCGGAGATGCAACTCCTCATGATATATTAAATAAGACAACACTTAGTCATACATATCAAAGAAGTGGAAACTTAACTGGTAGTGTGGATGTCACTTACAAAGACGGGACCTCTAGCTTTCAAGTATTTTATGTAAATATAGGAACTGCAGCTGCTACAGGAGTTCCACAATCATCTACTAACAATCAAACAAATGCACATCAAATACTTGAAAATACTCAATCAGGCACAGCTCTTGGTGCAACTCTACCAATGGTAGTTACCACAGATCAACAATCATACAATCAAGGAGATACTGTAATCATAAAAGGAACCATAAGAGACATACAAAATCAAACAGCGATTGCCGTCATAGTGAGAGATTCACTAAAAAATTTAGTTTCAATTGGTCAACCGCCTCTATCTTCCACCGGAACTTTCACTATCACACTTAAAGCAAATGGACCATTATGGAAACAAGCCGGAAACTATACCGTTATAGCTCAGTATGGCAAATATCAAAATGCTACAATCACATTTCGATACAGTGGAGGTAATGGGCAAATTATTACAAATACGCCTATGATAAGTGATACCTTCCAGATTAACTCTGGAGGTCAAACATATAGTGTTCCATATATCATCAAGGGAGGAACTGTAAAAAGCATGGATGTTTATGCTGACAAGCTAATGCTCGAAGTAACAATAGCTGCTACATCTGACGGTTCTCTAACTGTAGATCTACCACGAACTTTAATGGATGCCAAAGTACAGGCTAATCTAACTGCTGATCAAAAAATGACTGGTGTGCAAATAAATCCAAATACACAACCAGATGACAAATTCATAGTCATGGTAAGTGGAGCACCAGTGCAGTTTACAGAAACAAAAGATAGTATCACAAGAGATCTTAGCATTCCATTCCATGCAGCTGATACTAAAATAGATATCATTGGCACACAAATAGTTCCAGAGTTTGGCCCAATAGCAATGCTAGTACTTGCAATTGCAATTATATCCATAATTGCTGTATCTGCAAAGACTGGGTTAAGATTCATGCCAAAATACTAGAACGTTTAATTTCTTATTTTTAGTTAAACTTATTATTATACAATAACAAACGTCACATAATGAATTTTGAGTTTGAGGAATTTAATTCCCCAGAAGATATTTTCGTATACATGTCAACCATAGCACCACCCATGAAAAACATGTTACCAATTAATTCTTACAAAGGTTACATATTTTCATTAATTCCACTCAATCCAACAACAGGAGACATGTATCTTATGATATACACGAAAGGAAAACTTGATGGAAAAATGCTGGAATTTGACATGAATACAAAAAAATACAGGTCTGTAGAAGCAGCTGAAAGGACAGATAAAAATTATTTTGTGGTACTAACTCCAAAAAGAAATACTATTGCAGATGCTGCAATAAAAGAACTAGAAAAAAATCCTACCTAGTATATGCAGGAGCATTAACGGATCTACTTCTTGCGTAATGTTCCATTATTTCATCTGGTAGTCTTCCATTGAATAGTTCTTTACTCAAGCCTCTCAAATATCGCATAATTGCCCAAGTTCCAGCCTTTATCATACCATACATGAGTACTTTCATAGGAGGTCCAAACGATTTGTTCCTAATGATTATTGGGATTATATCGTTTATAACTCGCAAGTTATGTTCCCAACATTTCCAGAATAATGTAAACTGGGCTTCGTTTAGGTTACCAAAGTGCATAGAGTTTTTCTCATTAAAGTCTTGATAAAGTAAAGGTGCTACAAGACCGCGCATTCGTGTTTGTTTGAAATCTTCTACTAGGTCTATAGTGTATTTTGTTTCGTCGGGGGTTTCGTCTGGCCATCCTATTATGAGAGTAGCTGCAGGGAACCAATGATTTTGATTTAATATCTTTGCACCCTCTCGGACAACCCAACCCCATTCATCAGTAGAGAAGGGTTTAGTTTTTACTCCGAGGTGTTTTTTGACCATTCTTGGTGCAACTGTTTCTATTCCCAGATTTGTCGCAAGCCACTTTTCATTACTCATGCCATTAATTTCTGACATATCGTGTAACAATTTTGGATCAGCACAAACAGCAGAAAATGTCATGTGGGTCGTACCAACAAACCTTGCACCTAGAGATTTTAATCCCCTCCACAGTTCAGTTATTGCATCATAATTTGGTTGAAAGTTTCGATTGTCACAACCATAAAGCAGCATTTCATCAGAGTGTAACCAGATCGAATCAAATCCATAATTTAGGTTGATCTTTGCCTCATGCTGTAATCGGTCTAGAGGTAAATCTTTTTTTGATCTCTTATTAACATCACAAAAGTCACAGCCTCGTCCACATCCACGCATTGCTTCAATCAGTGAGTTTACTGTAGGACCTTGAATAATTGGAATGTTTTGAATGTTTTTAACAAAACAATGCATTAATTCGGGAGCATCACCTTTTTCTAAATCATGAAATAGATCAAGTGCAAGCTCATCTGCTTCACCTACAACCACAGTATCAATACCGTGAATTTTCATTCTATCAGTTTTTGCAAGTTCCCATGCACCATTTCCACCAACAACAACATGAAAATTATATTTTTTCTTCAATTGTATTATACTAGCACACATTCTTTTGAATTTCATTGCAACATAGGAAAGTTTCTCTGGTGACATTGTTGTAGTAACAGGGGCCATGCCAAGAGGATCCATGACATTTATTCCAACAACTTTTGTGTCAGGACCTATACATTTTTCAAGATTTTCAGGTTGGGCCACAAAGACTTCATCTCTTTTGTATCCTTGTAAGAGTGCAGATTCTACTCTTCGTAAACCAACTTGGGCTACTTTTGCTTCACCCGTTACGGGATCGGTTTCTACACTTGGACAAAATACTTTATCAAAGACCCATTCAGGAAGTACCTCATAAGGACCACATGCAATAAAACCGTAAAGGAAGTTACCTCTGTAATTAGTCATCAGGCTACGGTCTGCAGTTAAGACTATCCTCTTACCAGCCATTTCTGTCTTCTTCTTTATACTATGATATAAATCGTTTAGGTCGTTATCTTCTTTTGACAGATTTTATATTTTGACATATAAATCGGGACAACTTTGTATATTATTATGGGCATATCAGAACCAAGGCATGTAGAAAGACATCAGAAAGAAATCAGCTCAATTAGAGACTTTGTGTTTGGTTTTGGTGATGGAATCAACACCTCTCTTGGCATTGTTGCAGGAGTTGGCGGTGCAGATGTTTCTTCAAACATAATTATACTTGCTGCCATTGTAGCAATGTTTACAGGGGCAAAAGCCATGGCTGTACAAAATTATCTTGCAGTAAAAGCACAAACACAGCTATTACATTCAGAGATAGAACGAGAAAAATGGGAAATGGAAAATGTTCCAGAAGCTGAAAGACAAGAAATAGAAGATGTTTACAAGGCAAAAGGATTTTCTGGAAATGAACTTGAGAGAATTGTAAACAAGATAACTTCTGATAAAAAAGTTTGGCTTGATACTATGCTTACTGAAGAATTAAAATTAAACTTGGAAATTATTGGCAGTCCATTAAAAAGTGCGTTTCGCATGTTTGGATCTTTTCTGATTGGAGGAATATTGCCAATCATTCCATATTTCTTTGCACATGGATATGTACCATTGCTTGTTGCAATAGCAACCAGTCTATCAGCATCATTTGTAATAGGAGCGGTCAAATCTAGACTTGCCAATCTTAGTATTATCCGTGGTGGATTAGAAATGGCAGGACTTGGTACTGGTATTGCATTAGTAGGATTTGGAATAGGTTCAGAATTAGCAAATATCGGTATACTCAAACTCTAGTTTTTTTTCTAACACTTCTGTTTGCAATGTTAGCTGCAATAGCACCTGCTCCTATACCATTATCAATATTTACTACAGAAAGTCCAAGTGTACAACTTTGCAGCATTGAAGCAAGTGCTGCAACTCCCTTTTCTCCATAACCATATCCAATTGATGATGGTACTCCTATTACAGGAATATCTACAAGAGACGAAACTATAGATGGTAAAGCACCTTCCATTCCAGCAACTACCACAATTGCATCTACATCTGCTCGTATCATTTTTTTTATTATAGGAAATACCCTATGCAATCCAGCAATACCCACATCATAGCTACATGTACACATACAGCCCATTGCTTCTGCTATCAATCTTGCTTCTTCAGCTATACCAATATCTGAAGTTCCAGCAGTCAGTATGCCAACACGGCCACCAGAAGTCTTTATCATTTTTTTAAAAAACAACACCGATGTAGTATTTTTTCCAAGATTGGTCTTGATCTTATTTTTATTTGAAAAAGAAATGATTTTTTTAAAATCATTTTTATTAATTCTTGATACAAGTAGTGGATCAGATCTTGAAATAGCTGCAAGTAATATTTTTTTTAGATCTACTAGTTGTTTTTTTTCTGCAAAGATTACCTCAGGAATACCACGCCTAAATTTCCTACCAACATCAAATTTAGCAATTTCTTCTATTTTTTCTACAGAGTGTAAAGAAAGTAGTTTTTTTGCTTTAGTTACAGAGATCTTTCCTATCTTGAGCGATTCCAGAATTTCTATGAGATTCAATGATAACTGTAAATCCTTATTGTAGTTAAAAATCTAATCAGAATTCCAGACCAGAAATAGCTGTCTTGACGCTTTCAATGCCTTTTTTGAACAATTCTTTTTCATTAGAATCAAGATCTAGTTCAATAATCTTTTCTACACCATTTTTACCAATAACTGCAGGCACACCAATAGTAACATCAGAATAACTATATTCTCCATCAAGACATGTTGCAACTGGAATTACTTGTTTTGTATCTCTAACTACTGCTTCAATTATAGCTGAAATCGCATTTCCAGGTGCATGTACAGTAGCACCCTTTAGTTCTATGACTTTGGCCGCTACTTGTTTTGTATCTTGTACAATCTCATCGAGTTTTGGTTTTGATAAAATTGATGTAAGAGGAATTCCTGATACAGTGGAATATCTTGCGAGAGGTAACATGTTCTCACCATGTTCACCTATGACTAGTGCGCGTATAGAATCACGTGAAAAACCAGTTGCTTGATGTATGAACTGTACAAATCTGGATAAGTCAAGCATTCCACCCATTCCAAATACTCTATTTTTTTGAAACCCAGATACTTTGTAAGTAAGGTATGCCATTGGATCAAGTGGATTTGTAACCGGTATTATCATAGAATCCTTGGCATATTTTTTTATGTTCTCTACAACGCCTTTAACAATAGATGCATTAATTTTTAAAAGATCCATTCTTGTCATCCCTGGTTTTCGCCCAGAACCTGCTACCACAACAACAATCTCAGAGCCTTTCATTTCAGAATAATCGTTTGAACCACGTATATTCACATCAATTCCCTTTTCTGATAACATGTGATTAAGATCCATGGCTTCTCCTTGTGGAAGGCCTTGCACAACATCCAAAAGAAGAATTTCATCAGAAAGTTTTCGTAACGCAGTAAAAAGTGCAGCTGCACCACCTACTTTACCAGAACCTACAATAGTAATCATAAACAGGCGTGATTTTAATCGCTAATTAAACTTCACTATTATATTATAGAATAAAGTCGTGTATGAAGTAATTTCTCTGAATTTGATAAAATTACTTGAAACCGCACGTGAATTAAAATTACAATTTATATGCATTCTCATGAGTTTACAATTCTATGGTGTTAATAATAGATCCACAAGTAGCTGGAATTTCAGGCGATATGCTACTTTCAGCTCTAGTAAGCATGGGTGCAAATAAATCAAAAGTAATTGATGGAGTTCATGTCTCAGAGAACTATCTTTCAGGATCTAAAATCCAAAAGATTGACTTTGACAAAATTGTTAATCATGGAATAGAAGCAATTCAACTTTTACTTGATATTAAAGAAAATATTCATGAACGTAAAGGTACTGACATTCAAGAATGTATATTATTAACATCAGATAAAATTGATCTTTCTGAACACGCCAAAGTGTTTGCCAAAGAAAGCATTAGATCGTTGATAAAGGCGGAATCAAAAATTCATGGAGAGCCTATGGAATCAGTACATTTCCATGAGGCTTCAAGCATAGATACAGTGGTTGATATAATTGGAACTGCAGTTGCTTTAGATGATTTGAATTTTTTCTCAGAAGAGGTAATCACCATGCCAGTAGCAGTGGGAGGAGGCACACTTACTTTTTCACATGGAACGGTATCAAATCCTGCTAGTGCGATTTTAGAAATTTTCCGAAATTCAAATATCATAATTTCTGGTGGGCAAATTAAGGAAGAACTCACTACACCTACAGGAGCTAGTCTTCTTGTCAATCTGGCAGATAGTTGTGCAGAATTTTATCCTGCAATGAGAGTAAAATCAATAGGATATGGGTCAGGAAAGAAAAAATTTGATGGATTTCCTAACGTGCTTAAAATTGTAAAAGCTGACAAGACAGAACAATTTCAACAAGATACAGTACAAATACTTGAGACAAATCTTGATGATATTTCTGGCGAAGTTTTGGGCCACATGATTGATAAAATAATTGCAAATGGAGCAAAAGATGTTACAGTAGCTCCTGCTATAACGAAAAAAGGCAGGCCGACAAATCTAGTTTCTATTATATGTGATTCTAGTTCTATAAATGCCATTCTCGATACTTTGATCTCTGAAACAGGTACATTAGGAATAAGAATTAGATCATCATCTAGGTTTGTTGTACCAAGAGTAACTATTTCTGTGCCTGTAATAATCTATGGAAAAAGTTTTACAGTAAGATGCAAAATGGTAAAAAATCAGGATATTATACAGCACTTCAAAGTGGAAGCAGTAGATATTAAATTAATTGCAGATTCACTTTCAATATCATTTAAAGATGCAAACGAGTTTATTAGAACTGAGATCAAGCAAAAATTGAGTTTGAAATGACAAAGATTGATGAATTGATTAATTGGTTTAATGGACAATCTAAAGTGCTTGTTGCATTATCTGGTGGGGTAGATAGTGCGCTTGTTGCATATGCAGCACATAGATCACTTGGAAACTCGGCAATTGCAATTACAGCTGATTATAAGACGTTGGCACAAGAGGAATTAGAATCTGCAGAAAAAATTTGCTTAGAAATTGGAATCAAGCATATTGTAATTCAATATAATGAACTTGAAAATCCTGAATTTGTAAAAAATGATAACACTAGATGTTTTCATTGTAGAAATGAACTTTCAGAACATCTTAATGAAATCTCTAAAAAAGAGAATGCCAGTATCATCGTGGACGGTACTAATCTTGATGATCTAAGAGAATACAGACCTGGAATAAAGGCTCTAAAAGAAAATGGGGTTAGGAGTCCACTTGTAGAGACAGGGTTTACAAAAGAGAATGTTAGAGAATATGCACAAAAAGTCGGTTTATCAGTATACGATAGACCATCAAACTCTTGTCTTGCGTCTCGTATTCCATGGGGACAAGAAGTAACAGTAGAAAGACTTGCAAGAATTGAGATGGGCGAAATTTTGGTCAAGCAGTTTTTTGGAGTACGACAAGTTCGTGTACGTGATTTTAATGGTGTTGCAAAAATTGAAGTGGAGCAGAAAGAAATAAACCTACTTTCTGATCAAACAAAATTATCAAAACTCATTGAGAGGTTAAAACAGATTGGATTCACATCCGTTATTGTAGACCCAGAAGGATACAGACCTGGAAAGCTCAATGTGATAGTAGATTGATATATCTAGATAACGCCGCATCGACTCCAGTACACGAAAAAGTAATTGAAGAGATGATTCCATATTTCAAAGAACAGTACGGAAATCCCTCATCTATTCACAAGTATGGTCGTCTTGCCAACATTGCAATTCAAAATGCAAGAAAAAGAATTGCGTCATTGATAAATGCGGAAAGCAGTGAGATGCTCATAACATCGGGAGGAACAGAATCAAACAATACTGCGCTTTATGGAATTGCACATCATAACATGGGTAAACACATCATAACATCATCAATAGAACACGATGCAATACTGGAACCATGTAAACGACTTGAGGAAGAAGGTTTTCAGATAACATATCTTCCTGTGGACAAATATGGTCTTGTAAATCCAGAAGATGTTGAAAAAGAAATTTCGCATGATACTTGTCTTGTCAGTATAATGTTTGCCAATAATGAAGTGGGCACCATTCAGCCAATTACAGAGATTGGGAAGATCACACAAGCAAAAAAAATTGTATTTCATACAGATGCAATACAAGCTGCAGGAAAAACTCCAATTAATGTAAAGGATCTTGGCATAGACTTGTTATCTATATCTTCTCATAAAATAAATGGACCAAAAGGTGTTGGCGCGTTATACATCAAAAAAGGTGTTAAAATTGATCCTCTCATTTTGGGCGGCGGTCAAGAAAATGGTCTGCGTTCAGGAACAGAAAACGTGGCAAGTATTGTGGGTTTTGGCATGGCGTGCCAACTTGCAAATGATAACATTGTACAAAATCATGAACATTTTAAAAAATTAGGTATGAAGCTTATCAATGAGGTTTTAAAAGAAATCCCACATACCAAACTTAATGGTCATCCTGAAAAAAGAATACCAAATAACATTCATTTTACATTCCTTGGTGTAAATGGTGAGGATCTAATAATCAAACTTGATGAAAATAAAGTTGCTGCATCAACCGGTTCCGCTTGTTCTGTGAAAGTACAAAAAGCATCACACGTACTTAGAGCCATGGGATTTTCTCATGAACAAATAACGGGATCTCTGCGTTTAACTATTGGAATAACAAACACAGAAGAAGAGATTAATGAAACTGTTCAAGTCTTAAAAAAAGTAGTAAAAGAATTACGTACAGTTTCACCATACAAAGAAAAATATAATTTTTAGATCTAATATAAACATTGTAATTTAAACAGATAATTGTTTATTTAGAAATAACTTCTACACTATATGTTGTTTTTTGTGTAAGAGGTAATGCAACTCCATTTTTATCCCATACAAAAATTTCTACAGTATATTTGCCTACAGAGTTAGGAGTCCAAGAAAGTTCTGCTGTTTTTGTGCTTGCAGGATCAACGTATCCATTTACCAAATTGATATACACAACTCTATCGTTTTCATCTTTTATTTGTACAATATATGAATAACCTTTTGTCAACAGGTTATCGTTATTTGAAATCTGTGTTACAAAATTTAGATTTGTTCCAACTGTTGGTTTTTCCAATAGTGGTCTATCATAATTATCTGTCATCTGTGGATTTATACTGATTGTAGATGATGTGGTTTGAGTTTGCTGAGTTGTAGAAGAAGGCGTTGAGATAGGATAAGATTGGGTAGGAGGTGAAGGAGACAGACCTACAATAATAGATCGTCCTAAAGCATCTCTGAAATCATGATACCATACTTGAACGCTTCCTCCTATTGGAGAAATTAATGCGGTTCCATCTTCACTACAAATTTGTGTTGGCATACCAAAGCTTCCTTTGAAAATTCCAGTACCTGGACCAGTTTCAGTAAGAGCAAATCCTGTTGAAGCAAGACCCCCGTGAAAAACACCACCTACTGTACAGTGATGAAATCTGAATCCTTTAATCCAGACTTCTAAGAGTATGTTACCACTTGAATCTCCTACCGTATCATCTGCAGGAGAGTTGGGATCATTTACTGTAGTATAAGTCTGAATTGCATTCGGATCCGTGTTAAGATCTGGATCGTTTAGAGTTATAGTGACAGGTCGCCCAAGTCCATAGCTTTGTGAATCAAGTGTAACTATTCCTGTGTGCGTTTGAATACCAGATTGTAAACTTGAAATGTTATTTCCTCCGCTAGCTGAAACACCTGAGATTGAAAGATGTACTGCGTTATTATCTGTCAATTGATCATTTACAAGAAATTTTATATCCTGACCAAATGTTCTGAGACTTTTGATTAAATTCGGATCATACTGATTTAATTGATTTGTAATTGCATATTCCAAAGTCCCTGTAAATATACTGGAGTTGGCAGATGTTTCTTGTAGTTCAGCTCTGTATATCGCATTGTTTATTTTTTGATTATTTTGATTTCCAAAAGAGAACAAATCAAACACAATTGGTTCAGTTCCACTTGATATTGTTCCTCCATTTGATGGACTGCCAGATGTATCAAAATTAATTTCTAAAAACACTGGAGATGATGAAGATATTGCATTTATTGCAGCTACATTAGCATCACTTATTTGGACAAGGCCATTTCTAGATGATATGCTGCCCGGAGTTAGTATCTGAACTGGGTTATTTCCTAAAGCACCAAAGTATAGAGTCATGCTAGTATCTGAAAATGAGTTAATTCCAAGTTGAAGCTGAAATGATCTTAGATCATAATTTATCCAATTGGTTCCACCTGAATTTGGTTGACTTGTATCAATAAACAGACTTTTCAGGGTTTGTTCTGTGATTCCAAGATTTAATATAATTTTCTTAAAAGGACCACTGGGTGAAGAGGTAGTATCAATTATCAATCTAGCAGAATTTGAGTCAGGTACATTAGATGGAACCGATATTCCTCCAGCAAAGCCAGCAGAACTTGGATAAAATTGTACGTTTGATGCACTATTCAATGTAACTGGATTTCCAAGTTTTAGTGTAGGTAATATTGCAGAGCTTCTAAAATCATCCAGACGTTCAACTATTGCTCCATTAAGGTTTTGATTACTATCTACAAGCGTTATTATTGCTTTTTGACCAGGATTAAATTGTCCACTTGGTGCAACAAGAGACAGTGTTGGTTTCTGATTAGAATTTAATTGCACATTTGGAGGTGTACCAAGAGATAGATCCGCATTAGCAGTACCAGATAATATTGAAGTAGATTGTGAATTGTAAGATATAGAAGCCGATTGACCCCTTGGTGCATTATTTAAAATTCCAATTGCAGATGTACTGGCATACGAGCTTTCAAAAATTCCTGAATTTGGTGCAGTTTCTACAAATGTTACCAATTTATTATAGGTAGCTCCACTTGTGATTGAAGTAGTGGTTTGAAGTTGATTTGTTTTCAATTGTGCTACAGCACCTAAATTCATTTCGACATGTCCGTTATCTTTGAAGCCTAAGCTGCTAAGATTTGGGTACAAGTTTACTAATCCTGCTGGACTAGGAACAGAACCAGATTCTGGAAATGCTTGATAGAAGGTTGCTTCTGGAGAATTAACATTGAATGTCCAAGAATTTATGGCGGTAGGATCTTCATTGAGTTGCATATCATTTATTGTTGCAAAGACATCAGAGCCTTGCGGATAATTAGTTCTGTCAAGTTTCGAGGAAATGTCCGTCATGTCGTCATATGTCAGATTTACAGTTTCAGAGCCTCCAGCTTTATCATATTCTATAGTTACATTATTACTAAAAGTAAAAAGCTGGACAAGTGGCCATGCATTTGGATTTATCCCAATCTGACCAGTTTTCACTCCAGAATTCATGTTAAGACCAGGAGGATTTCTAATCACACTCATTTGATCGGTAGGAGGGCCTAGAACACCAGTACATGCAGTAAATGATGCGGTACCTTGGGTTGCACCTGTTATTCCATTATTTGGAATTGCAACACCGTCAGTTTGTGAAAAACTGACTCCTAATACAGATGGATCAGTACTCCTGTCACAAAAGACACCAAAGTCTAAGTTTTGACCAGCTGTTCCAGGTAATGAAATTTGATCTGCTTGCTTTGCTTTGTCTACGTTAGCAAAAAATGCATACCATGCTCCACTAGAGCCTTGCACCATCCTAAGTGGACTTCCGTTTAATGTAACGGTTGGTTCACCTAGTTGTTGATCAACTGGACTAATACTACTATCTCTTACAACCACTTCTACAACCATAGCTCCTGAGAAATGATTCTCAAACGCACTATTTTCTGCAGATATAAACAGATCTGGATGATCAGAATAAGCATGTACTACATTAATTACCGATAGCGGAGTGGTCATAAGAAATACTATGAGAGTAAAAGCCATTATCGTACGCAGGTTCATTCTATAATTACATGAACTGCAGAACTTGCAAATATTGTTGTCGAATGATTTGTACTTTATTTAGAAAAATTACTCCATATTCCAACTTAAAATTTTTTATATTTTTAATTCATCTACAATCCCAAGTTTTAACTAGGGTTATCTTCAACTTTCGCTGTGAAAAAATTCAAGATAGTTATTATAATCAGCGCAGTTTTGGTAATTATCGGAATTGCACTTACATTTTATGAATCTCAATTAATAAACGGAAGTGTTATAAATCAGCAACAAAATCTTTTGCCTGGTGCATCAATGACCCTAACAAAAGATCTTGATCCATCAAAGAATCAAAACGGTGTTTATTCTATTCAAATTACAGATTTTCAAAAAGAAGACAATATCAAAGTAAGTATTCTTAGTCCTGTAGGCGAGACAGTCATATCAAAGTCAATAACAAAAAGCCAGATCCAAGAAAATTTTATCATTTCTACTAGTGGAACATACAAAATACAAATTGAAAATCAAGGATCGCGAGAAATCCAAATTTTGGCAGTAATAGGAAATTATCCACAAAACATAGCACTAATAGACATGTGTAGTTTTATTCTGCTTATAACAGGACTAAGCGGACTTGCAATAGGAATAATGTATCTTGTTAAGAATCGCGGTAAAACCAATATCAATTAAGATATTGATCAAGTTCAGTTAAACCGTCAACAACCCCTGAAAAATTCTCATCCATCTCCATAATATCATTTAGTTTTTCCTTATCAACAGTGTAAATGGCTTTATTTTCTATCAGATCTAGTTTAACAAAACCACATTGTATTACATATGCTAATCTTTCTTTTATTTCCGTGTCAGATATCTGCAATTTTTCCACAAGATAGGAAGAGTCTTTACTTCCATCTTCAAGTTCTGACAATATTATAGAAACGTCTGGATCTACTAAAATTTCTAACATTTTTTGTTTGTCATAATTTTTATCCATTTTTACCATGCCTGTTTTGAACTTAATATTTTCTTCTTGTTTGAAATGAAATCGGTAATCAATATCTTATCAATATTCTCAGGGTTTATGTAATATGCCCTTCCTTTAAGCTGCCTTTCCAATCCTTCCACATAACTCAAAAGTTCAACTTCCTCACTTACCATAATAGTATCAATTTCAATTCCTTCACGCTTACATTTTTTTGCCTCAAAGAGAGTTTTGGCATCTATTACTGGATCAACCTGTCTATATCGGTAACAGAGATACACCATCTCTCCACCCGTATCCAATTTTATATCGCGTTCATTTTGTAATTTCAAAAGTGTGGCTTCATCAGGTTTGTAAAAGTGAGAGTATGGCTTGTCAGAAAGTATATCCTTTTTTTGAGATTCATTATCAATAAAACTAGCACTTGGTTGACCATCAGTTATCATTACTATTCTTTTATTTTGAGAACCGTCACGTTTTAAAATTTTTAATGATAGTCTAAATGCTGCCTGATAATTGGTATAATGTAAAAAATTATCATTTGCATCATATGTTTTCAGGTATGGAATGTCATAAGGATCTATTTCTGATGCAAGAGAACCAAAACCAACCACGTAAATAGAATCATTAGGAAAAAATTTTTTATTTAAAACATACAAAGTCCAAAGTGCTTTTTTTGCAGCTTCTATCCTGCTTCCTTCTCCTGAACTAACAGAATATTTCATGGTGGAACTGAGATCAATACAATACACAACAGCAACTTTGGTCTCTTCAATTGTCTCAAATTCTTCAAAGTCATCAATATTTAGAGAGATTGGAAATTTGATTTCTGAAGATTTTTTAATTCTTTGAATCGAATTTAGTATAGTTTGTGGAACGTTAAGATTTCTCACATCATCACCAAGTTCTAGTTTTTTTGTAGTGTCCATGATGACACTTCCTGCACCAGCATTTTTTGTTTCATGAAATCCAAATCCTCCTTCACTTATTGACTTCATTACATCATGTAGTAGTTTTCCTCCGATCTCAAAAAATGCCTTGTTTGTCAGCCATTTTTTTTCATCCTTGAGATAGCCAATTTTTTTCAAGTACTTTGTGATTGGCTCACCTGTTCCTTGAATGTCTGTTTCTTTTTCTTCCTGATTTTGTTGCATTTCTGATTTTTCGTTAGATTGTTGAATAATTCCCTCTAAGATACGATCGAGTTCTTGAACATTAGGTGTTTTTTCTTTTAGAGCTTGTTTTGCCATTGTCTGGAGGATTTTTTGTAGTGTGTTGTTTGACACCTCAGTATTTGATGTTTTTTTGTCGTTTTCTTGGTTTAAAAAATAGACAAAATTTTTGGATCTAGGCTGCAACAAATACAGCCTCTTTTTTGTCAAGAATTTTTGGATCTATGGCACATAGTCCTTCTAGTATCAACTCTGTTATCGCAGCTCTTAGTTCACTTTTTGCACTATCAGATATGGAGAGATATTCAGATCTTATATTATGTTTCTGTGTTTTTTTCTCAAATTCTTTTTGTTCATCGGATATTTTTTCATATATTGTTCCAATCAAAGATCTCATAGTTTCAAAATTCTTTAGTTGGTTTTCATACGAAGTTTGCATACTATTTGCGCCTAGGATCTTTTGAGAAACTTGAAATGTCTTGCCCACAAATTCTTGTTTAATCCGCTCCAGTATGGAGAGATCAGTTCCTTTTACATATTCAAGTGAAGTCTCTTTGAGTGCGATTGTAATTAAATTGTTGAGTACTTTTTCTCTATTTGTAATGGTGTCATCCATTTCTGCAAGCTCAAATTTTGTAGCTTGACTGATACAAAATATGTCAGAAGGTCGTGGAATTGCAAGAACTTTGTGCGATACGGCTCGTGCTCGTTCAGATTCACCAACTAAAAGCTCAAGGCTATGTACTCCCATGCGTACACTAACTCCCTTGTCTTGATTTACTTCATTACTTATACGTGCATCTTGAATTATTTTTGCTAAAATTCTTAACATGAAAATTGGAATGAATGATTTTGAGATTTTTGCTTCTTGTATTATGATTAACATTTCATCATCTATTAATTTTGGATAGTGAGTGTGAATGTGGCTTTTTAGTCGGTCATAAAGAGGCTCTATTATCTTACCAGAATGTGTATAGTCAATAGGGTTTGCAGTTGCAAAAAAGACAGTTTTTGGTTCAAATATAACAGGATAAGCTCCAGTTGTAAACCGGCCTTCCTGAAGAACAGAAAGTAGTGCAACTTGCTTTCTTGTATCAAGTACAGGTAATTCATCTATGCAAAAGAGACCATGCTTTGCTTGCATCAACTGACCTGGCGAATATGATTCAATTTTATACATCTCGGTTCCTTTTTTTGTAATTTTAATTGCGTCTATCTGTCCAACAAGATCTTTTACCGATATATCTGGTGTAGCAAGTACATACTTGTATCTGTCCTTGCCTTCAACCCATTCAATTTTTGTATCAAGTTTGTTGTTACGAATTTTTTCCATACTTTCAGAATCCATGTAAAATTTTGGAACTGATGTTGTGTTTTCTTTATCTTCTAATAATGAAATCATCTCGTCTTGTGGCAGATCCATTGGAGAATCATTTGTTATACTTCCCTTGATAACCGGTATTGGCGACAAAAGATTCTTGGAAATGGTGTTAGCAATCTTTGTTTTTGCTTGGCCAATTTGTCCAACTAGCATCACATCATGACACGCCAAGATTGCTCTATCTAGTGCAGGAATTACATCATCTTCAAATCCAATAATTTCCGGATATTTGGTCTCATTTGTCAGCATTTTTGAAATTAGGTTTTGTCGAAGTTGTTCTTTAGCTCCAATTATTTTGTAGTTAATTTCTAAAAGATCACCTAGAGTCTTGATTTGTTTGTAATCTTCAGGGAGACCTGCCATTACTTCAGTATATTTTGGAGTTGAAGAATAGCTTCGTCTTACAAGATTTTCAAATTCCTGCGCCAATATGGTAAATTAGCCTAAATGCGATTTAAAGTATTGTTTGCTTTAGCATGGTTTTTATCGGGGTTTAGGAAATTTTGTTTTACTTGTCTTCACAAGAATACAGACACATTGTTAGGATTGCGGGGAAGGATGTTCCTGGAGCAAAAAAAATGATCATAGGGGTAAGTCAAGTAAGAGGAATAGGATACAATTTTGCCAAAGCAATCTTAGATGTTCTTAAGATAGACCAGAATAGCAATATTGGATTTCTCACTGAATCTCAAGTAGAGGAAATAGAAAAGGTAATGAAAAATCCATCATCAATTAATGTACCTTCATGGTTTCTAAATAGACGAAAAGATATGGATTCTGGAGAAAACTTGCACTTGATTACTTCAGATATAGAATTTAATGTTAGAAATGATATAGAGCGTGAAAAAAATACAAACAGTTGGAGAGGTTTTCGTCATACTTATGGATTAAAGGTTAGAGGTCAGAGGACACGTACTACCGGAAGAAAAGGTGGTGCAGTAGGAGTTCGTAAAGGAGGCAAGGTTCTTCCACCTGGTGCAGTTCCAGAAGGCGCAGCAGCTCCAGCAGAAGGTGCAGCAGCTCCAGCAGCTCCAGCAAAGGGTGGCGCAGCAGCTCCAGCAAAAGATTCGAAACCAGCAGCTGCAAAACCGGTGGAGAAGAAACCAACAAAATAGGTGATTTGATTGGGAGATCCTAAAAATCCACGAAAAATTTGGAGAAAACCAAAACGTCCACTAAACTATGATTTACTGAATGAAGAGCTTTATGTATTAGGAACTTTTGGATTGAAGAATAAAAGAGAGCTCTGGAAAGCACACACAGAATTATCTAGAGTAAGAAAACAGGCAAGATCACTTTTAGCTCTAACTCAAGAAGTGAGAGAGAGAAAAGAACCAACATTAATGAAATCACTAGTGAGGGTTGGATTTGTAAGAGAAAACTCTACGCTTGATGACGTTTTAAATTTGAAAGTAACTGATTTACTATCACGTAGATTACAAACAATGGTTCAGAAAAAGGGTTTGATAAAAAGTCCATATCAAGCAAGACAGGCAGTAGTACACGGTCATGTAATGATAGGAGATAGAGTAGTTACAATTCCTTCATATACTGTTAAAGTAGATGAAGAAAACGAAATTCATTTGGCTCCAGGTATAAACTATGGACAGCCAAAAAAACAGGAAGTCGAATCTGTTATCACAGAACAACCACAAGTGTAAGATATCTTACACGCAATTATTATTATCGAGAAAGTAAGTAAGATCATCATATGTGTTCAATAATTGGTTATCTTGGAGACGGTTCTGCTGCACCCATACTGGTTAAAGGGCTAAAACGTATGGAGTATAGAGGATATGATAGTGTTGGTGTTGCCACAATTTCAGGCAATCAGATTACTTTAAGAAAGGGTGTCGGAAAAGTTGCGGAAGTAAACAAAGCAGTAAATCTTGACATGCTTTCTGGTTCAGTTGGAATAGGCCATACAAGATGGGCAACACATGGAGGCGTAACTGAAACAAACGCACACCCACATCCATCTAGTACTGGTGAAGTTGCCATAGTGCATAATGGAATAATCGATAATTTTGCAGAATTAAAAAAAGACTTGCAACAAAAAGGATATGTCTTTAAAAGTGAAACAGATAGTGAGGTCATTGCAAATCTTTTGCAACACAATTTTGATCAAACAAAAGATGTTAAAAAATCCATAATTCAGACAGTGTCATCCTTGAAAGGAAACTATGCCTTTGTTGTAGTATTTGAAGACGGTACACTTGCAGCAGCAAGATTTCATGAACCACTAATCATCGGTGTAGGAAAAAATGGTTATTTCATTTCAAGTGATGTTTTAGGATTTGTAGAGCATACTGATGAAGTAATTTATCCAGATAACCGAGAGTTTGTCATCATCAATCTAAAAGGCATTCAATTTTTTGATTTTGATGGCAATCCAGTACAACATCAGATAACTAAAATTTCAAAAGAACTTGCTGATGTATACAAGGGCGATTATGCACACTTTACTCTCAAGGAAATTTCTGAGCAGCCAGATACAATACTAAAAGCAGGAGAATCCACCAGGGTGGAGCTTGATTTGACGACAGAATTTGTAAAACATGCAAAGAATCTTTACTTGACAGGAAGCGGTACAAGCTATAACGCAGCTCTTGTGGCAAAACATATTTTTTCAAAATATGCAAAAATAAAGATAGAGCCCATATTATCTAGCGAAGTGGCACATTCTCCAAACAATTTTGATCAACAATCAATTCTTATTGCACTTTCTCAAAGTGGAGAAAGTGCCGATGTATTAGAAGCTGTAAAAATTGCTCAAAAAGAAGGAGCAAAAATCATATCTATTGTTAATATAATGACCTCGTCACTAGTACAATCAGCCTCTATTTCTATTGGCTTGAATTGTGGACCTGAAATTGGTGTTGCTGCGACTAAAAGTTTTACCGCACAACTTTCTATTTTATATAAAATCGCCGATAAATTATGTGGAGGTTGTATTGGATTAGATCTTGATAAGGTTTCCACATGTATAACAAAGATACTTTCAGATCACACAAAGATTCAGGATATTGCAAGAAATCTCAAAACTATTTCTGACATTTATGTACTAGGCAGAGGAATTCATTACGCAATTGCGTCAGAGGCATCACTAAAGCTAAAAGAGCTTACATATATACACGCAGAAGGTCTTCCGGGCGGAGAGTTAAAACACGGACCATTGGCGCTAATGGATTCTAACGTCTTTGTAATAATAATAAATCCTAATGATTCCACTTATGTTGACACTTTAGCAAGTGCCCATCAAATAAAAGCCCGAGGTGCAAAAATAATCGGAATCTCTGACAAGCCAAATGATGTATACGATTATTGGATAGAAATACCAGAAATTAATGAAGCGTTATTCCCGCTTATTGAGATAATTCCAATTCAACTCTTAGCATATTATGCCGCTCTTGAAAAGGATACAGATCCAGATTATCCAAGGAATTTAGCAAAGTCTGTTACTGTGAAATAACTCTATTGTATTCTCTTTCTGTTAATAAAAGTAATTTTTCTGATCCTATACCAGTTTTTAACATGCATGCAATTGATGCACCGCCAGCACCAGCGCCTTCCTTTACAAATCCTTCTGCATAAGATCTCAGTCCAGAAATTTTTGACTCGCCTAATTTTAGTTTTGCAACAAGTATTGGAATGTCAGAGATTTGTTTTATTAATTCCACAAGGTTTGCCATATTATCATTTATGATGTATGAGGTAGTTCCAAGCGCAGTATTTGTTTCATTAAAACCAAGATGTTTTGCAAATGCTAGAACTGCTGCCATTTGTGTACCTCCTGCCAAAATTACATTTGTAGATTCTGAGGCTGTACCAAGTATTCCTGCAACGGTAGGAATCATTGGATCCCCTAATTGTGAAATAATGTCGTAAGGATCTTTCGATTCCAGTCTTTTTAATGCAGATTGTACCGTTTGTTTTTTTAACATGACAGGATTCTCCGGCATGCTACTACTTACTGTAGCCTGTATGCCAAATCCAGTCATTACAGCAAGAGCTGTTGTAGTGCCTCCAGGAATACTTTCACCGATTATTAGACAGTCTGTTGAAGAACCAAGAGACCTTCCTACAATTCTTCCATATTCAACAGCTTTTTTGACAGAATCTTGATTAAGGCCTGGTTCATGTGCAATATTTTTTCCTGGCTCTAAGCCGATCTCTAAACATGGTAGTTTTGGAATAACCCTGCTTCCGGCATTGACAACAAAGCTTGGGACGCTTGCAGCTTCTAGTGCAGTTTTAGTAAGTAGAGCTGGAGTTGGTTTTCCATCAGGAGTCATAGGTATTACATCAATTGATTTACAATATCCATAATGAAGAAACTCTGCATCAGCAGCTGCAGTAAACTTTAGCAGATCAGGGTTTGCTCCAGCAACAGTAATGCCAGGTATCTCGCAAGTGGCAGTATATGAAATCACTAATGAGAATACAAATTTTTTATTTTCAACTTTTTTTACAAAATCAACTCCTCTTTGCGTGTTTCCTAAAATTTCTATATCTTGCAATTTTTATTCACTATTCATAAATTCAAGAAATTCTTGTTCTGTCCTAGGCTGTAAAACAAAATTTGTCTTTTTTTCTTTTTCTAATGTAGACGAGGGATAGCTTCCATAGTTATGACCAGGATAAAGAACTAATTTTTCATCCATTTTATGAAGAATATCAAACAAACTATGATAGAGTTCCTTTGCACTTCCACCAGGAAGATCAACTCTACCACAATTACCAACAAAAAGCGTATCACCTGAAAAAATTTTTCCATCACCGATAAGGCATATGCTGTCCTTTGAATGACCTGGAGTATGAAAGACAGTAAGCTCCGAATTTCCAAATTTTATTTTATCACCATCTGATACTGTCATATCGTTCTTTAGTGTAGAAGCACTATGTTGTATTATTTTTGCACCCGTGATTTTTGTCATGTATTCATTACCTACAGTATGATCAAAATGGTGATGTGTATTGACAATGTATTTTATCTTTAGATTATTCTTTTCTATCACCTTTTGGATCTCCTCAAGATCCCATGAAGGATCTAAAACTATGGCAGTATCAGTGTCTTCATCCTCTAAAATGTAGGTAAAGTTCTGCATATTTCCAACTTGCATTTGATGTACTTTCATAGTACACCAACCTCGGCCTCTGGAGGTATACCAATTTTTTCAACCAGAATAGTTCCACACATATCTTTTCTCTTTGGCATCCCTACTTTCATTTTATGAAATGTTATAGTCACATCAGCTTTGACACATTTGTCGTTTGTATTTCCAGTATCTGGATCAAGACCTGATGGAATGTCTATTGCAATCTTAAATGCCTTTAGTTTATTTATAGAATCAATTGCAGATGCATATGGTTCCCTAATTTTTCCAGAAATTCCCGTTCCCAAAATTCCATCAATAACAACATCTGCTTTTAGATCAAGATCACTAATGTCAGACGCAATTACCAAATCTATTGAATTCATTTTTTCAAGTATTGCCCAGTTTATCCTAGATTCATCTGTTTTTATTTTTTCTGGATTTCCAAGTAGTAATACTTTGACATCGGATCCAAAACCAGTCAAATGTCTTGCAACTACTAGAGCATCACCTCCGTTATTTCCAAGTCCAGCAAAAACAAGAATTTTTTTTGATGAGATGTCTGGAAATTTTTCTAACAAGTATCTTGCAACAGATGCTCCTGCATTTTCCATCATGAAATTTCTTTTAAATCCCATCTGATGACCGTTTTCCTCTATCTGCATCATTTGTTTGACTGTTATATCCATATGATAACTCAAAAATAATGTCAAATAAGGGCTTTACCAAACGACTTTATCCTAGTTTTTCATCTACTTACATGTCATTGAAGAATGTTAAATCATCATTATCCAAAATATCAAAATCACTAGAGGAAGCTCAAAATTCGCGCGAATATATCATCAAGAGAACACGTGAAGTAGTTATCCTATGTAGCCAAGCAATAATTTCTGTTCATAAATTAGATATTGCAGATGGAAAAGAAAAAGCGGCCAAAGCAAAAAAACTACTTGATGAAATAAGAAAAAAATCAAACGCAGAGTTGTATAGACATATTATGACATCGGAGCAAGAGCTTGTTGAAGCATCTGCATTTCTTGCAATAGTACAGAAATCAGAAATACCATCAGCAGAATCATTAGGAGTAAAAGGAGAATCATACATACTTGGTTTACTTGATTGTATTGGTGAATTAAAAAGACTAGTTTACGATTCTATAAGAGCGGGAAAAGCTAAGGATGCAAGCAAATTCTTTGAAATAATGGAAAATCTCTATCTCTCCTTGTATCCTTTTGCCATCTATGACAAATTGGTAAATGAAACCAGAAGAAAACTTGATGTAAACAGAATACTAATCGAGGATGCAAGAGCGGCGGTAACTGAAGAAATAAGGCGTTCCGCACTTATTGATTCAATTAACAAGTTTAAAAAGTAATTTTTTTAAAATTAATTAGGTACAGTATAATTTTTCCAGATATTTTCTACATATCTATATTGTGCAGTGTTATTTAGCGTCAAGCCATTAAAATAATCACTTACAGGAAAGAGTCTATAATCTGCATTATGTTGTATTACAGCAAGTGAGTGAACTACTGTTGCATCTGTCTTAAAATCAGCAGGTGCTAAATTATAAAGATCACATGTTTTTAAAAACCTCTTAAATTGATCACTAAACTTTACGAAACAGGTCGTTTCAAGATTCCAATCAGTTACTTTACCAAGATAGACAGTATAGTTTCCAGTAACTATTGGGTCTCCTGTAATACCTCTACTATATGTAATAGTTGGAGGTGAGTTTACCATTAAAGTTGAACTAGCCAACCCTGTGGAATAACCAGCCTTTGTAACAACTGCATTTATCATATAATAACCAGCCAAAATTGGCAGTACAGAATCATATTTGAAATTCCCATATTGATCACTGGTAGTAGTAACAACCTCTTTTGCAAATGTAATTTTGACAAGAGCGCCTACAATGGGTTTGCTTGCTTCGTCCGTAACTGTTCCTATTATAATTGGAAATTCAGTATCTTTGATTGGTGATTTTTCTGGTTTTACTGTAACAAGAAGATTATACTGCAGATATGAATCAGATATATGAATATTAGAAAATATCAAAAGCATACTAAGTATTATTCCAGCAAGAATAATTTTCATTAAAAATTAGATTTAATTTCATTTGTTAAGATCCAATATCTACTACTTTTATCAAGTAAGTCAAATTTGATTTGTTTAAAAAAATTTTCAAGTGCGGGAGAAGGGATTTGAACCCTCGAAATCCTAAGATACTAGCCCCTCAAGCTAGCGCCTTTGGCCAGGCTGGGCGACTCCCGCATTATGCAAATACCCATGCATGGTTTTTATAAGCCTTGATTACTTTTTGAAAATATGTTAATTCCTGTCAGATGTTTTACTTGTGGAAATTTAATAGCTGACAAATTTAGGGATTATCAAACGAGAGTAAAATCCGGAGAAGATCCAGCAAAAGTTCTTGATTCTTTTGGATTCAAAAGATATTGTTGCAGAGCAATGTTGTTAACATCGGTTGAAACAATTCACCAAGTTATTCCATTCTACGAAGCAATTCGAAGAAGACAGCAAGAAGTGCAATCTGAGTTAGAATAGGATGCCGAAGATTACTTCCATAAAAGGAAGACTACTTTACAATAGTAGGGGAAGTAAAACAATTGAAGTCGACATTGTATCTGATAAATCACATCTTGGCAGAGTTTGTGCTCCCTCAGGTGCTAGTGTTGGGAAACATGAGGCAGTAAGTTTTCCTGATAATAATCCAGAAAAAAGCCTGGTTACTCTTAATTCAAATTTAAAAAAATTCATAGGACTTGATCCTTCTAACTTAAAATCAATTCATGATACAATAAGGAAAATTGATTCTTCTACTAGCTATTCAAAGATAGGAGGTTCAGTTGCTTTTGCGGTTACCATTTCAGCTGTAGATTCAGCAGCCAAAGCCCTTGGCATACCGCTGTTCAAATTATTAACAAAGGATACTGACTTGAGGTTTCCTTTTCCACTAGGAAATATTTTAGGTGGCGGGGCACATGCTGGTCCTGGAACTCCAGACATTCAAGAGATTTTGATCTGTGCCAAGGGCTCAAAAACAGTAAATGATGCAATAGAGGTAAACTTTGCAGTACATAAAGAACTAAGAAAAGTTCTTCAAAAAAATGATTCAGGATTTACTAATGGACGTGGTGATGAAGGGGGATGGGCACCTAAATTGGACAATCAAAAGGCACTAGAACTTTCTGCAAAGGCTTGTGAAAATTTGGGCTATACTTTAGGAAAAGAAGTCACACTTGGTGTAGATTTTGCATCATCTACTCAATGGAATGAAAAGAAAAAGAAATACGTTTACGATAGAGAAGGTTTTGAAAACACTCCTGAAGAACAAATAGAATTTGTCTCAGAAATAATAAAAAAATACAAACTTGTTTATGCTGAAGATGCAGTTCATGAAGAAGCCTTTGAAGAAATGGCTATTCTGACCTCCAAATTTCCCAAAGTTTTGATAACTGGTGATGATTTGGTTGTCACAAATACGGAAATTCTCAAAAAAGCAGCAAAATTAAAAGCATGTAATGCAGCCATCTTGAAAGTAAATCAAGCTGGAAGTCTTTATGATGCACTTGAATTTGCAAAGGAAGCTCACAAAAATAAGATTAAACTGATCACATCACATAGATCTGGAGAAGCTATAGATTCACACATAACACACATAGGAATCGCAACAAAATCAAAGATGTTAAAAGTTGGTGTAGTTGGAGGCGAAAGAGTAGCAAAGCTCAATGAATTGCTTCGTATCACAGAGTATGATTTAATACATGGAATGGCAGAGATTTAAAAACACAACATGAGTAAGCAAGAAGAATTTGAGCATATGGAAAAATACGTTCTATCTACTGGTATTAGGGTAGGAACTCAAGTTAAAACAAAATTCATGGTTCCATTTATTACAAAGGCTACTAATGAAGGACTTTACATTATTGACAGTAAGAAAACCCTAGCAAGAATTCAAACTGCGGCCAAATTCATAAACAGAGCAGAGATTTCAAGAGTGATAGTATGTTCTGGAAGAGAATATGCAACAACACCAATAGAAAAATTCTGTGAGGTAACTGGCGCTACCCCAATGCTTGGAAGATTCATGCCAGGAACTCTGACAAATCCACTATTGCCATATTACATAGAACCACAACTAATTTTAATTTCTGATCCACAAACTGATGAACAAGCTATACTTGAAGCGACAAATGCAGGAATTCCAGTAATCGGTATTTCAAACACAGACAACATAACATCCAAGATTGATCTTATTATTCCAGCAAACAACAGAGGAAGAAAATCTTTAGCTGCAATATACTGGCTTTTGGCAAGAGAGATACTTTTGCAAAAAGGTCAGCTTAAAGCAAATGAATCAATGAAATACGAAATTGATGACTTTGAGACCAAGATTACAGAAGAAGAGTTGGAAGAAGAATCAGAAAAACCTACACCAAGATTCGGTAGAACTCCGAGGCAATAAAGTAATGCAGGTAAGAACACCAGCTGTTGCTGGCATGTTCTATCCAAAAGAAAAAAATGAGTTAAAAACTGCCATACATGATTGTTTTTTGCATCCTTTTGGACCGGGAAAAATTCCTCCAACATCAGACAATGAAAAAATTCTTGGTATTATCTCTCCACATGCAGGTTACATGTATTCTGGCCCAGTAGCAACAAATTCTTTTTACTCTATATCATCACAAAAACCTGAACTTGTCATAATTACTGGCCCAAACCATTATGGAATAGGCTGTAATGTTGCAGTGATGAAGGAAGGCATGTGGAAAACTCCTCTTGGCGAAGTAGAAGTTGACACTGAATGTGCCGTGGAAATAAACAAAATTTTCAAAGACATCGAGTTGGATTTTTTTTCCCATACGAGGGATCATAGTTTAGAAGTCCAGATACCAATGCTTCAAGAAATTTATTCTCATAAATTCAAGATACTTCCTATAATTTTGATAAATCAAGACTACCAGACTACAAAAAGGGTAGGCTCTGCAATAGCAAAGATTACAAAGATGCGAAAAACTATAGTTATTGGTTCCTCTGACTTTACACATTATGAAGAAAACAATTTTGCGCACAAACAGGATTCTGCCATAATAGAACCAATCTTAAATTTAGATTTAGATGAATTTTACAGAGTTTTACAAGAAAAACAAGTTAGCGCATGCGGATATGGAGCGATCGCATCTACCATGATGGCCTGCAAGGAGCTTGGAGCAAAAAAAGGAAGGTTGTTAAAGTATGCTACAAGCGGCGATGTAACAGGTGACAAGAGTTCTGTGGTAGGATATGCATCGATCGTGTTTTCATGAAATCTGTTGCTTCAGCACCTGGAAAGGTCATTTTATTTGGCGAGCATTTTGTTGTGTATGGCATAAAGGCGATACTTTGTTCTATTGATAGGCGAATTACAGCCACATCGCAAATAATTGATGAAAAAAAGATCAAGATAAAATCCGATATTGGTAATATGGAAATAAATACAGATTCACTATCAAAGCCGGACAGATCCATGGATGTAATGAAACCATTTTTGTATATTGCAAAAAAGGCATTAGAAAAATCGGGGAAAAATGTTGGAATTGAAATAAAGATAGACTCTGAGATTCCTGCAGGTATTGGTCTTGGCTCCTCATCTGCCTGTTGTGTTGCAGTTGCGGCATCAGTTATGGGATTATTTGAAAAGTTGCCAAAAGAGGAAATTTTGAAAATTGCAATAGAAGCTGAACGTACCATATTTGAAAATACATCAGGGGCAGATTGTTCTGTCTGTACTTTTGGCGGACTGATGGAATATGATATGAAAAACGGTTTTAAAAAGATCAACTCAAACGCTAATTTTGATCTTGTGATTGCAAATTCAAAACAAGCACATTTTACTAGCGAGATTGTTGAAAACGTAAGAAGATTTCGGGAAAATAATGAGGACTTGTTTGCTTCATTTTGTGATCAGGAATCAATCCTAATTCAAAATGCTCTTGTGCATTTAGAAAAAAAGGATCTGGAATCACTTGGTTTACTAATGTCAAAGAATCAAGATTTACTGGAAAGAATAAACATCTCCACTGAAAAGCTTGCACTTTTGGTAAGAGAGGCTAAAAAAACTTCATTTGGTGCAAAAATAACTGGTGCTGGCGGTGGAGGATGCGTAATTGCACTTGTGGATAAGTCCAATCTTGAAAAAACCCTATCTAATCTAAAAACCCATAGTGAATGTTTTTCTGCTAAAATTGATTTTAATGGACTTGTATGCACTTAGGAATAAAATTGCAAAAAATACAACTTGTAAAGACTATCAATGTAGAAAGAGAAAAGGCATTCAAAGCAGGAACTGATTTTGAGAGTCTTACATCAAAGCTACCGCAATATTTCAAACTAATCAGGATACGCTCAGTTCGCGAGTTTACTTCTGTAGTTGAGATTCATGGAAAAATAGCAGGTAAAGAATTTGCTATCATGACTAAAAATGTGATAAAACAGCCTGAAATTCATGAAACTTTTGTTTTGTCCGGAGATGCAAGGGGAAGTCATTTTATAAAAAAATATGAAAGTGTACCAGGAGGTACCAGAATCACAATTGACATTGACTTAAAATTAAGAGGTTTCCTCAGATTCACCAGTGTTTTTTCATCAAATAAGATTCAAAAAATCATTAATGAATATTTTGATGATTTTACAAGGGCAATAGAAACTTGAAACATCTTTTTTGGGGTTATGTTGCTCATGCTTGTGCCTAGGAATGAAATTTTGGTTTTCTTGCAGATAGATACTTTTTAAACCGAGAGAATTGCTGAAAAAAATATGATTTTGATAAAGCTTGGAGGTTCTATCATAACCAATAAGCAACAGCCTTTGACTCCAAACATTTTGGCAATAAACAAAATTGCTATTCAATTAAAAAAAGTAAAAGAGCCTATAATCATAGTGCATGGCGGAGGATCATTTGGCCACTATTGGTCAGTAAAATATGACATGCATACAAAACCTGCAAAATATAGTAAGAAGGGTGTAGCAGTAGTAAAAAATTCTATGATAGAATTGAATAAGATAATCTTGAATTCATTTTTAAAAAATAAACTAAATCCTTACTGCTTACCTCCAACTGATTTTATGTTTGGTGATAAAGCTGACACTAAAAAAGTAAAAGAGATTTTAAGAATTGCCAAAAATGGACTTGTTCCGGTATCATATGGCGATGTATTGTGGCACGGTCAAAACCAGTTCTACATTTTATCTGGAGATAAAATTATGGAAATCTTGGCAAAAGTTCTAAAACCAAGGTTAGCAATTTTTGTGTTAAATGTAGATGGAGTATATTCAGACATGAAAACAAAAAAACTCCTTTATGAGATAAAGGGTCAGGAGATTACCATTTCAAAGGTAGGAATGGACGTTACGGGTGGCATGACTCGTAAAATAAAAGAGGCCATTATGATTTCAAAGGGTGGAGTTAACGTGTTTTTGGTAAATGGTAACAAACCTGAGAGAATTGTAAACGCTATAAAAGGTAAAAAATTTGAAGGGACTGTATTCAGAGGATAAAAGGACAGACATGGAATATTTGATTCTGGTAGATAATAATGATAACCCAATAGGAACTGAGGAAAAGGTAAAGTGTCATTTGCCAAATGGCAAGTTGCATAGAGCTTTTACAATTCTTTTGTTTAATAGAGATGGAAAGTTGCTTCTAACACAGCGCAGTATGGACAAGATGTTATGGCCAGGTGACTGGGACGGAACTGTAGCAAGTCATCCAAGACAATCAGAGACATATGTTTCGTCTGCAGAAAGAAGACTACCAGAAGAATTAGGAATATCTTGCAAGCTTGATTACCTGTTCAAATTTGAATACCATGTTCCATACAAGGACATTGGTTCTGAAAACGAAGTGTGTGGAACTTTGATTGGTATAGTTGATGATCCTACAAAAATAAAATTAGTAAAAGAAGAAATCAAGGACATAAAATGGAATACATTAGATGATCTTCTAAATGACATTAAAAAATCACCTCAGATCTACTGTCCGTGGATGATTGTTGCATTGTATTTTTTGTCAGAATCCAAAAAAGACATACTACCACAACACAATTCAATTTTGAACAAGTGGATTAGAGAGGATGTCAAACAAATTCTTGAAAAACCACTCAAGCATCATTTTCCTGACAACAAATGGGAGCTTAAAAAATAATGTCATTTAATTCCATATCAAAAAATGCAAAAAAAGTAAATTCGTTTCTTCTCTCATGTCTTCATGGCAATCCAGAAGAGATCTACGAGGCAGCTTCATATCTCATAGAGCATGGCGGTAAGAGATTAAGGCCATTTATGGTCATAAAGAGTTGTGAAATTCTAGGTGGCGATATAAAACAAGCAATGCCTGCAGCTGCAGCAATAGAAATGGTTCACAATTTCACATTAATTCATGATGACATTATGGATAATGACGAAATGCGACATGGTGTACCTACAACACATACTAAATTTGGAATACCGGTGGGCATTTTAGCTGGAGATGTCTTGTTTTCAAAAGCATTTGAAACAATTTCACATGATTCTAAGATGCCAAAAGATGTACGTCTTAGATTAGTTTCCAATCTTGCCAAGGCATGTAGTGAGGTGTGTGAAGGTCAAGCACTTGACATAATGATGGCCCAGTCAAAAAAAATCCCTACAGAAAAACAATACATCGAAATGATAGAAAAAAAGACATCAGCTCTATTTGCCACTGCATGTGCAATGGGAGCAATTAGCGCAAATACAAAAAGCAAAGACGTTGCAAACCTTTCTTCTTTTGGGATAAATCTAGGAGTTGCATTTCAAATAGTTGATGATTTAATTGGCATAATTGGAGATCCGAAAGTTACAAAAAAACCTGTTGGAAATGATTTACGCGAAGGTAAAAAATCACTTCCTATACTTCTTGCAATAAACAAAGCGAGTGGTCAGAAAAAGAAAACAATTCTAAATGCATTTGGAAATTCCACCATATCAAAAAAAGAATTAGAAAATGCAGTAAAAATAATATCATCTATGGGAATAGAAAATGCAGTTAGGAAAAAGGCTTTACAGTATTCTAACGCAGCAAAAAAATCACTATCAAGCTACAAGGGTTCAGCAAAAAATGAGCTATTGTCTCTTTTAGATTTTGTAGTAGAGAGGCGTCAATAATTGGAAGATGATGTCAGAAAGGCTATCAGGGGAATAGCTTTACAAAATGCTTCAGAACATGAGGGAAAAACCCGTAACGATGCAGTAATATCAAAAATACTTGGTACAAGGCCAGATCTTAGGACCAAGGCAAAGGAGATAATGCCATTAATTACAGAAATTGTTTCAAATATTAACAAAATTTCATTAGCTGAGCAAAAAGCTGAGCTTGAAAGTAGTTTTCCAGAATTACTAGTGGTAAAATCAAAACACGAAAGAGTAGGATTGCCGCCACTTGAAGGTGCAGAACAGGGAAAAGTGGTAACAAGATTTCCTCCAGAACCAAACGGTTATCCGCATATAGGTCATGCAAAAGCTGCAATCATTGATGAGGAATATGCAAAGATGTATGGTGGAAAACTAATACTGCGATTTGATGACACAAATCCTGAAAATGAAAGGCTAGAATATTATGCGGCAATTAAAGTCGGGCTTGATTGGCTTGGAGTAAGATATGATCAAATCAAGAACACTTCAGATGATATGGAATTAATCTACAAAAAAGGATTGGAAATGATAGAAGCAGATAACGCATATGTTTGTACGTGCGACAAGGAGACAATAAGCAAGAACCGAAGAGAAATGAAAGCTTGCAAATGTCGTGCAGGAGATCATGATCAAAATATCAAAAGATGGCATGACATGTTTAAGAAATACAAACCTGGAGAAGCAATTGTAAGATTTCGCGGCGACATGCAATCTGAAAATACAGTAATGCGCGATCCAGCAATGTTTAGAATAATAGATGAAATTCACCCATTGCTTATTGACAAATACAGAGTCTGGCCAAACTACGATTTTGCAGTTGCCATAGAAGACAGCATAGACGGAGTAACTCATGCATTTAGAACAAAAGAGTATGAGCTTCGAAATGAGCTTTACCAAGCTATTTTGGACAAGCTTGGAATGAGAAAGCCGAAGATGCTAGAATTTTCAAGACTAGAGTTTGAAGGCATGCCTGTCTCAAAAAGAATTCTAAAGCCGTTGGTTCAAGATGGCAAAGTATTAGGATATGACGATCCAAGGTTGCCCACACTTGAGGCAATGCGCAGAAGGGGAATAATTCCAGAGGCAATCAGAAAATTTGTTCTCTCACTAAGCTTTACAAAATCAGATACACTTGCACCATTTGACACACTGGAATCATTTAACCGAAAAATAATTGATGTAACAAGCATCAGACTGTTTATGGTAACAGAGCCTGTAAAAATAACAATAAAGAACAACATGCTTACACAAGCCGAACTTCCCAATCACCCACAAAGAAGCGAGATGGGTAAGAGGCATGTGGAAATTGACGGTAATTTTTACATCTCTGGATCGGATGCAAAAACTCTCAAAGTCGGAGATCAAATTAGGTTGATCGAACTTTACAATGTAAAAATAACAAAGACTGGATCAGAGATAGAAGCAGAGTATTCAGATAATGATTTCAAGGCAGAATTGCCAAAGATTCAATGGATTCCACAAAAAACTGCGACAAAATTAAACATTTTGATACCAAAAACTCTCTTTGTAAATGAAAAATTCAATGAGGACAGTCTCGAAACTCTACAAGCTTATACAGAAAATCACTACTTAGAATTAAATGAGGGCGCAGAAATTCAATTTGTCAGATTTGGTTATTGCAGAAAAGATTCTGCGATGCAAGCAATCTATACTCACAAGTGAAAAAAAATGAAAATTGCAAGATTGTTAACAAACAATATGGAAACATATGGTTTTGTAAATGGTAATAATGTAATTACTAAAGATGGGATTACATCTCAAACAGGAATTCCCATACCACAGAACATTAAGGACTTTCTTTTTGATGGGTGGTATGACGAGGTAAAACCTAAAATTCCAAAATTAAATTTTACACAAAACATTTCAGATGTAAAGTTTCTTGCACCAATACCAAATCCTTCCAAGATCATTTGTCTTGCATTTAATTACAAGGATCATGCCAAAGAACAAAATCTCATACCCCCAGACGAGCCTGCAATAATAATAAAACCAAGAACTACACTAAACGGAGCTACTTCGGAGATAATCTGCCCCTCATTTGTCTCAAAGCTTGACTATGAGATAGAACTGGCGCTAATCATAGGAAAAGATTGTAAAAACATCACCGAAGAACAAGCCAAAAGTGCAATTTTTGGGTGCATGATTTTAAACGATGTTTCTGCCAGAGACATCCAGGCAAGGGACAAACAATTTACTCGTGCAAAAGGATTCGATACCTTTGCACCATGTGGTCCATGGATTACCACTGCAGATGAGATACCAAATCCCCAAAATCTGAAAATGGTAACAAAGGTAAACGGTATGATAAGACAAAATTCCTCTAGTTCAAACATGTTCTTGGGAGTTTACACCATTGTTTCTATGCTAAGCAAAGTTATGACTTTGGAGAAAGGAGACATCATATCAACTGGAACTCCAGCTGGAGTGATGTTAAATAAACCAGATGCGGTGTTTTTGAAAGACGGGGATAAAATAGAAATGGAAATAGAAGGCCTTGGCAAGCTTGAAAACACTGTAAAATTCGTTTAGAATACAGAAAACATTAATTGAGTTAAAAATTCAAAACCAGCATGGGAAAAATTATCGTTGGCAAAGCATCTGACATTCCAGCTGGCAAGATGCAAAAAGTTACTGTCGATGGAAAAGAGATACTTGTAGTAAATGTAGATGGTAATTTTTACGCTATGGATGATACCTGCACACATGCTGGCGCAAGTCTTTCAGAAGGTACTCTTGAAGGTGACATAGTAACATGTGGCTGGCACGGAGCAAAGTTTGATTGTAAGGCAGCCAAGCTTCACGCATTTCCAGCAAAAATAAAAGATTTGAATTCATACAAAGTAGTAGTAGAATCTGAAAACGTCTTCCTAGAGCTCTAAGTGCAAACTTTATAAAATCAACACAATTAGGTTAGCTCAGATGTACAATGGTCGACAAAGCTCAAAACACAGAAACACTAAACGCGGCCATTACTACGCTTGATGACATAGTTTCAAATCCTTCTACTCCAAAAAATATCAAAAAAAGCATAAGTGAGTTGATTATTGAGCTTAGGAAACAAGAACATGCAGTTGCTGTAAGAGCCTCAAATGCCATTAGTACACTAGATGAGATAACACAGGATCCTAACATGCCATCCTATGTACGAGTAACACTATGGCAAGCAGTTTCCGCACTTGAGAGAATAAGGGAATAAATTTAGTAAAATAACTTGGATTACTTGTGAAAATAGAAGATTATCTAGCATCACTTCCTCAGTCTATAATATCAGGTCAGGATGTTCAGCTTCCAGACAATGCTTTTAGAGAAATATTTCGATTTTCTCAACTAAACAAGAATGATGTGTTTTATCATCTTGGATGTGGAAACGGAAATGGCATAGCAATCGCTGCAGAAGAATTTGGTGTAAAAAAATCAGTAGGAATTGATAATGATATAGAAAAAATATCTATTGCAAAAAAATTATTAGAAGAAAAGAAGATTTCAAATGGAATTCTGCAGTGTCAGAATATTTTAGAATCAGACATCAGCGATGGTACCGTGATTCTTTTTTGGTTTTCAGATCAAAACATAATTGAAAAAATGATGCCAAAATTTTCTAGCCTGAAAGAAGGCTGTAGAATAATAACAATTTGGGGACCACTTCCAGGCATTCTACCAGACACGGTAGACTTTCCTTACATCTTGAACATGGTTCCGTTTAAGAATGCATCCAGCTTGCAAGAACAACTTCTTTCTGTATTTGGAACAGATTGTATAGATTTTGTAGTTGCATGGGAATTTGCTGAGCGTTATACTAGAGCAATAGGCTCACCAGATGCAGGTAACGATCGCTTTCTTACCATACTACAGTCCCTTGTCATATGGATTAATGCAAAAAATCTTGGAGTTGCATGCGGGCATGAAATACCCATACCCATAAAAAACTACATCAGCCTGCTACGGACGTACTTTAACATTGATGTTGAATATTTATTAAATGAAGATTAGGTGAACAAATAATCAGTCAAGCTTTTATCTAGAATTGACGTATGAAATTTGATGGAAGATAGAATAAACATCAACGTGTCTGCCATTGATTATGATAACACCAGTAAGGCGATAATTTCTACTCTGAGCAATCTGGAACAGATGGTGCATGGGGAAAACGAGTTTATTGTCACTGATTCTGAATTTGCCTTTGGTTGGCACTTTTACGTAGTTTGTGTCAATAAATCACTGGTACAAAGGCTTTCAGACCAGCTTGGTCCTGACTTTGATAGAATCAATGGAAGCAGCCTCGAGAAGAAATTTTTGACTTGGCTTACCGAGAAGGTTACTCAGAAAAACTTGAAGGTAAAGCTTGCCATCAAAGAAGAGATGGAATCAAGCAAGTTTGGAATATTTTAAAACAAAGACTTGTTTTGCCTGTACAGGATGAGTTTGTTATAAGTAATTCTTTTTTGGGTTTTGTCAAATCAGCGATGATCTTATCTCTGTAAAAAGTCGGTTGTATTATTCTTCACTTAGACCAATCAATAATTCTGCCAGTCTTTGCATCTACTCGAACTTTTCTTGTTTTATCATTTGGAGATGAAAGTAATGCTATGATTGTCCAAATATCATCATTCAAGACAGCATCTTCAATTTCAACAATAGTATGATGTTGTTCAAGAAATCTTGTCATTATTTCTTTTGCTCTATCAGAATCGATGCTAAGATCCACCTTTTCTTTCAAGCTATCTCAATGGTTTACTAGAGCATGGTATTTACGTTAGTATGAAATATTTTTCCTAAACATTGTTCTATTGATTCTGTTACTTGTAGGTTTGTCGGATAGCTTTATCTGTTTCCAACATTGGAAATAGATTGGTCGGTATGGTAAAGAAGGATAGCATATGTGCATATGGATTCTGTGGAACTGTTTATTCCATAACTGCAACAGACCATAATAGTAGATGTCCTACCTGTAAAAGTAAGGTTCAAAATAAGATTGAGGATCTTTAATTCTTGGAACGATCTGCTTTAGCGTTTTGAATCAAAGTGATCCATTTGTTATCACCTCGATTTTAATTCTGCAAGCTTCACAGGTGTTTTTCTGTATATAGTGTAAGCATGGTGCAAGTATAGAAATCAGCTCTTATGGTGATGTATGGTGTATGTATAGAAAAGCTTGTAAGACGGAACAATTAGACTCTAATTTCATCTAGAAATTAAATAAAAAAGGCCCTTGAGGGGAATCGAACCCCTGTCCGGGGATCCACAGTCCCCTATACTGGCCACTGTACTACAAGGGCCACAAAGAACGTTCCTTTCCAGTCCAGTATTAATCTTAACTGATACATTTAGAATTTGTCTATTGCGTAAGTAAAAACCAAAAAACGAAAAATCAGGGGTTTATTATTCCGCGACCGATTATCTTGCCCTGTTTTAGCATTGATAGTGCTTCTGTGGCTTGATTAAGCTTGAATCGATTTGAGACAAGTGGTTTAATCACTCCTCTATTTGCAAGAGAGATTAATTCAATCATATCAGTCATCGAGCCAGTGTATGAGCCAATAAGCTTGTATGCCCTTGTTGGCATTGTAACCAAGTTTAGCTGCAACGCTCCACCAAATAGTCCTACAAGAACTACTCTAGCCCTTCTTCGAAGTATTTGCATGTCAATTTCCACAGTATTTGATGCATTGACAAAATCAATTACAGCATCAGCACCAAGATTTCCAGTTAATTCCATAACAGCTTTTACAGCATCTTCTTTTTTGGAATTAATAACAAGATCAGCACCACTTTGTTTTGCAACCTGTAATTTATCGTCATTTACATCCATGGCAATAATCCTTGCACCAGTAACAGCTTTTGCAAGCTGCATTGCCATCAATCCCAATCCACCGGCACCAACTATAACAACATTATCTGACGGTTTTATAGCAGTGTTCTTTACTGCACCATAGGCTGTTAGTGCAGAGCATGACAATGGTGCAGTAGTATCTGTATCCATGTCACCAATTTTTGCAAGATATTTGTAATTTGGTACTAGTACATATTCTGCATAACCGCCATCATTGTAAACTCCAAGTGACCTTGGTTTATCACATAAGTTTTCTTCTCCCACTCTACATGCAGGACATAAGCCTTCTCCTATCCAAGGAAAGACCAGAACTTTGTCATTTTTTGAAAATCCCTCTACGTCCTCACCCATAGTATCTACCACTCCTGCAATCTCATGTCCAGGAGTCAATGGGTATTTTACTCCCCTATCAGTTGTTTTCATAAATTGATCCCCAATGCCCTGATAGCCTCCCTCCCAGAGATGAATATCGCTGTGACAAACACCTGCAGATTGAACTTTGATTAAAACTTGGGAGCCTCGCGGTTTTGGAGTTTCAAGTTTTTGAACTTCCAAGGGTTCGTTTACCTTAACTATCCTTGCGGCTTCCATGTCTAGTGGTATTTTGCCTGTAATATAAGATAGTTATGCAAATTATCTGCTCATGAGATTTTGTTTTATTATAAATTATCTATTTGTGATGTAATAAAAAATAATACAATAAAATTTTGTAAATTTTATGTTAGATTATTGATATATAATCAAGCTAGACAATCAGCTGTAGGTTTATTTATGACTGAAAAAATATTTCAAAACATGCTCAAAGGTGTAAAATGGTATGTTGCAATGGGAATAAGTGCTGTTCTCGTATTTTATGGAATGATTTACTTGCAAAAAATTCTGTGCATTCCAGTAGAAAACAATCCGTGCCTGTAAAACCAATCTACGTGTTAAAAAATTTCAAACATTATCTGTAGATTTAATTAAAACTAGAAGAAATAAAACCCATGAGCTGTTCTGGCGAGACTGTTGAGTCTAATAACGAAATAATACAGATTACGCCAAAGATAACAAGCCAGCTAAAAAAGGCAAAGTATGGAATCTCCGATCATTCTACTGTAGAGCTGTGTCATTGGACAAAAAAATCATTCAAAGGTGAGGGTGATTGTTACAAAATGAAATTTTATGGAATAACAACCCACAGGTGCATGGAATTCTCTCCAGCCGGAATGTATTGTGAGAACAGATGCGTATACTGCTGGAGGCCAATGGAGTTTTACAATTCTATGCAAATGCCTCCAGATAAAGTAGCAACACCAGAAGAGATTGTCACCAATCTGATGGAAGAGAGAAGAAAGTTGATCATGGGTCATTATGGCGACCCCCGACAGGACAGAAAAAAGCTTGACGAGTCATTGCTTCCAAGTCACTATGCCATTTCTCTGTCTGGAGAGCCAACAATGTATCCGCAGCTTCCTGATTTGATAAAATACCTAAAGACTTTTCCTGAAACTAAATCCATTTTTCTTGTAACAAACGGCCAAGAGCCAGACATGATACAGAGACTGCAAGATGAAGATGCCTTACCAACCCAGCTTTATCTTTCTACAAATGCACCAGACGAGGAAACATTCCAAAAAATAAATAAGCCAAGATACAGTAATGCATGGAAAAGATGGAACACTAGTCTTGAGATGCTTTCAAAGCTAAATACAAGAACAGTACTTAGGATCACTTTGATCAAAGATTACAATACTAGCGAGGAGTTGATTCCAAAGTTTGCCCAGATGCTCAAGCGTGCCAATGTTCATTTTATTGAAACAAAATCCTACATGAATGTTGGACGCTCTACAAACAGACTAGAATATTCAAACACACTAGAAATGCCCGAAGTAAGACATTTCGCAGATGAGATTGTAAAACAAAGTGAGATTTATTCAGTAATGGATGAGAGTTCAGTTTCTAGAATTGTAGTACTGCAGAATCAAAATAGGATCATCGACCGCTGGATTGCTGCCCATGTAAATGCCACGTAGCAAACTTTCGTAGTGCAAGATATCTGTGTGAAACTAAATTTTTGTCTCTTAATTGGGCATATGTTTTGTTTTGACCTGCTGGAATAAAGATAGGATCATAGCCCCATTTGGTGCCCATCAGTTTTCTTGAAATCTTTCCATCTACTGTCGCCTTGAACAGCATCACGTCATTATTTCTTTCACAATACGCTATGACAGATTGAAATTTTGCATTTCTTTTTGCTTTTAATAAATTTAGAATTCCCTTGTTTCCAATTGTTTTAAATGCAAAAGCCGAGTAAGGACCAGGAAAACCATTTAGTGATTCAATAAAAAGCCCATCATCTTCTACGATTACTGGTTTTGAGCATTGTGAAAATGCTTGAGTGACTTTGTGTAATGCTATTTCTTCTAAGGTATCTGCCTGAATTTCTTCAAGATGACATTTGAAAAAGTCTAGATTTATGTCAAATTTTGATAGTATTTCTTTTGCTTCTTTGTACTTGTTTTCATTTGAAGACGCAAATAAAACATTAGACAACGTTGGCGTATCTTCCTCGACTTTCAATGACAGCTACCTGTATTAGAACACGATTATGTCTTGAAACGCCAACTATTTTTTTATATCCTCGAAGGAATGAAGTCCAAGCTTTTTCCATAATATGAGCATGTGCACTATTTAGAATTTCTTTGAACAATCTCAGATCTATTGCGTGATCTTCTGTTTTATCTGTTCTTTGTGCAAGCCCAAAATCAATGACAAAGACTTTGCCTTTTTGTATGATAAAGTTTGATGTGGTAAGATCTCCGTGCATTATTCCATTTTTGTGCAACAACCCCACAATCTTTCCTATCTCCTCACATGTTTTAATTATTTTAGGGTTTGAGAGATCTTTAACTGGAGTTCCATCAATGTACTGAATGTAGATTTCACATTTTTTTGGATCAACAAAATATACAAGCGGTGAATGTACACCAAATGACTTGATATCAGAAATTATTTCAGATTCTCGTACTGTCCTTTGCATCCGTATTCTTTTGTCAAGGATTTCATTGCGATAATCTTTTTTTTGTCTAATTTTTAAAATTGCTTTTTTTCCATCCCATATTGTGAGATAAATGTCAGCTTCTGCGCCTTTTTTTAACAGTTTCAATAGCGTGTATACTAACTTAAAACGTAATTTAAATGACAATCCTTTCTATTTAACAGAAAATAGAGTTATAACATGTAGACGGAGATCATACCATCATGGAAGATTCTGAAAAGAGGATAATGCAAGAAGACTGTTCCGAGGATTCATTAGGTATTGGAGTTTTGACACTAACAAATATGCGAATTGCCTTTGATAAGACAAAAGGTAGAATAGCAGATTTCTCAAAAAAAATTGGTGAGACGGTTCTTGATGTCAAGCTAAACCAGATTGTTGAGGCCGGTAAAGAGGGCTGGTTAATAACAAAAGTCAGAATCAAAGTAAAAACAGATGATGATGAAAAGACGTACAAATTTGGTGTATTTAACACAGGCAAATGGCTCAAAGCAATAGAAGAAGCCATATCAGCACAAAAAAACTAGTACATTACCTCTACAGAATCTAGTCTCCAAGATTGTCTTACAAAAGTTTCCTCTAAAGGAACACCTTGTTTTTTGGAAGATTCCAGTAAACCTGTCCAAGAGATTTGAGAACCACAGTCACCTGCATATTGTCTTGGAGAAACAAAAAATTTGCAGTTGTGTCTTTTGCAGACGCTTTGTAGAATTTCTGATAGTCTTTTGTTTGCAGCAACACCACCCACTATCAGTAATTCCTTTTTACCTGTAAATGAAAGCGCGCGTTCTGTAGCTTCGCCAATCATTGCAAACGCAGTTTCTTGTAATGAAAAACAAGCATCCTCTAAACCCTTTGGCATTATTTGCTTTGTTGCAGAAAGAAGACCTGAAAATGAAACGTCATTTCCTTTTACTACATATGGGAGGTTAACATAATTGGTTGACTTTGACGCAAGCTCTTCAATTTTCGTTCCACATGGAGATGCAAATCCAGCTGATCTTCCAATTTGATCTAAGAGTTGTCCTAGTGTAATGTCCAAGGTTTCTCCAAAGACTCTCCACTTTTTTGATAAAAATGCCAGGATCATGGTGTGGCCGCCAGAAACAAGCAATACCAAAGGATCTTTTGCTCCAGTTAGCATCTTTCCAAGCTCAATGTGGCCCAATGCATGGTTCACTGGATATACTGGAATTTTATAATATGATGCCAAAGATCTTGCAACAACTGCACCAATTCTCAGACAAGGTCCTAGCCCCGGTCCTGCAGCATATGAAATAATATCAAGATCGTTCATTTTTACGCCAGCTTTTTGTAGGCATTCTGAGAGAACTTCTGGTGAGTTTTCAGCATGATGTCTAGAAGCTTCACGTGGATGAATTCCCTCACCATCAGGGGGTCGATAGATCTTTCTAATATCTGAAAGAATTTTTCCCTTCTTTCCTTTTTTTTCTAATATTGCACACGAAAATGTATGTGCAGTGCTTTCAATTCCAAGGCCTAACATTTTATCCCCTGCTCAAAGTTGACACTATTTTGATAACATCCCCGTTTTTTAATTGATGCTGTGCCCCTATCCTCTGTTTTGTTTTAGCATCTACTGCATGCAAAAATCCCTTTGCCAAGTCAGCATGCACTGTCTGGGCCAAGTCTTTTGCTGTAGAACCTGGAAACAACAATCTTGCATCTGGCAATACTTCACCATCCTTGTTTGAAAGCTTGGTTTCATCTTCAACAGGATACACAGTGATTAGTTTGAGAAGATCAAAACATGCAGAATTTAAGATCTGCTGCACTCCTGTTGTTCCAATTTTAGTAATTACCTTGTTTGCAAGATCAAGAGCCTTTTGTTGTTGTGGGTTTAGATTTATTCCATCTTTTATCTTGAAGCTTTTTTCTCCTGGAGAATAATCAACGATACCACTCTTTGATGCCTTTCGTAAAAGCAGTTCTGTTTCTGCACTGCATGCAATTACTGGTCCATGTGCTTTTAGCTTATCAATTACAGACATATCATGACACAGATCTGCCTTGTTTGCAGCGATTATCATCGGTCTTGTTTTTTTTCTTAATTCTTTTACAAAGGTGTACAGATCATTTTCAGTCCAATCTACAGGTTTTTTCATTTGCAGGTTTAGATGCTGAATTAAAATTTCAATGTCATATTCTTTTATGCCAAGTCCACTGAATCTTTGAGCTATTCCTTGCACAAGCTTTGCACCTTTGCTTTCCATTTCTCGCGTTAGCTTTTGCCATTCACGCTGCAGGATTTGTTTCATCCACTGATCAAACTCTTCTTCAACAAATTTTGCATCCTCAAGTGGATCATGCGTTCCTGCGGGAATAGAGTGACCTAGAATATCAGTGGAACCGGAAGCATCAACTACATGAATTAAAACTTCGGCTTGTCTTGCATCATCTAAAAATTTGTTGCCCAATCCCTTGCCCTCATGTGCACCAGGAACAAGACCTGCTACATCAATTAGTTTAACAGGGATAAATCTAGTTCCTCCTACACAGAGAGGATGTTTGTGATTAATTCTAAAATGTTTGCATGCACATTCTGTCTTTACATATGCAATTCCTACATTTGGCTCAATTGTAGTAAACGGATAATTTCCAATTTGAGCAGTAGTCTCTGTTGCAGCTGAAAAAAAGGTAGATTTACCAACGTTTGTTTTGCCCAGCAGTCCTATTTGCATGGGAATCTTTCTAATGGTTACTCTTATTAGTATTGCAGAAATCGTTTAATCCAATTTGATTTGATGGTATGTATTGTCTAAAGTAATAACTGGAAACCCCGGAGTGGGAAAACACACTGTAGCAAAACAGATTGCAAAGAATCTAGACCTTGACCTTATCGACATAAACGAGGTAGTTATAGAAAGCGGCATATTTGTGCGAAGGAAAGAAACACTAGATGTAGATACAAAAGATTTGCAAAAAATTCTAGAGAAAAAAATTACAACCCATTCTCTCATAGTAGGACACTTGGCTCCATATGTAATACCAAGAAATAAAATCAAGACAGCAATAGTTCTAAGAAAAAGTCCATATAAGTTGATTTCTGTTTATAAAAAAAGAAAATACTCTAAACAAAAAACAATAGAAAATTTGGGAAGCGAGATTTTAGGAATAACATTTTATGATACTTTGAAAAAATTTGGTTCAGCAAAGACTCATCAAATTGATACTAGTCTTAGTTCAGTTTCCAAAGTTGTTAAAAGAATCGAAGTGATTTTTGAAAAAAGTAAATTTCAAGAAGACCGAGTCGATTGGCTTGGATTAATTTCAAAAAAAGGAGATTTGAAGAGGTTCTTTCCCTACTAACTTCAAATAATGCTCCACAGATGATATAAGAAATGTTTGAGATTAAAAAGAGCGATCTTGCTGCCAGAATAGGAATATTACACACAAATCATGGCAAAATTGAGACGCCAGCCTATGTACCAGTGATTCATCCCGTAAAACAGACAATTCCTCCAAAAAAAATTAGAGAGATGGGTTTTGATCTTGTCATAACAAATGCTTACATCACAATGAACAACTATGGAGATGAGGCAGCAAGACGTGGAATTCATGACATCATAAATTATGATGGTGCAATAATGACAGATTCTGGTGGTTATCAAGTACTAGAATATGGAAAAGTTGACGTCGATCCCAAAGACATGGCGTTATTTGAACAAAAAATAAGAACTGATTTTGCAATTCCACTTGATAGACCAACTGGATATGGTCTTTCAAAAAAAAGAGCAAAGTCCTACGTCGATCACACGCTCAGAGTTTCCAAAGAAACTCTTGACAATTCTGAAGAAAACGGTCAGATCTGGCTAGGTCCAATTCAAGGTGGTGAGCACTTTGATCTAGTAAAGAGATCAACAAAAGCTTTGGTAGAATACGGGTTTAAGATGTTAGCTCTTGGCAGTCCAGTTGAATTCATGGAATCATATGAATACAAACTTCTTGCAAATATGATAATAACAGCTAAAAAACAAATACCTGATTCTATTCCTTTACATCTTTTTGGTGCAGGCCATCCATTAACAATTCCATTTGCCGTTGCTCTTGGATGTGACACATTTGATTCTGCATCATACATGCTCTATGCAAAACATGGCAGGTACATTATGGAAGATAGCACCATGAGACTAGAGGACATGGCATATTTTTCTTGTAATTGTGAAGTGTGTTCAAAACATACTCCAAGAGAAATCCAGTCACTTGAAAATGTAGAAAGGATAAACCAGGTTGCACTACACAACCTGTACGCAATAAAAGCTGAAGTGGATAGGGTAAAAGAGGCCATTCATGAGGGAAGGTTGTGGGAATATGTTCTTAAAAAGGCCAGATCACATCCCAAGCTTTTCGAAACTATAGATGTCTTTACTGAAAATCATCAGTATTTTATGAATACCACTCCAAGATTCAAGGAAAAAGCCATCTTTTTGTACTTAAAGGAAGACCAGTACCGCCCAGAAATAGCAGCATTTCATAATACGGTTCGTAATTTCAAGTCAACCAAGGATACTGTAATAATAATACCTGATGGGACAATGCGACCGTTTTATCTTTCAGAAGAATATAACAAACTAAGAAAAAAATTTGCCAAAAATTATGATGACATTCAATTCTGTCAATTCAATCCCTTCCTTGGAATAATTCCACTTGAAATATCTGACATGTATCCAGCTGCACACTATGTTATGCCAAGAACATCATTTAGTGAAAATGAATTTCCAGAGTTTACAGATACTTGGAAGAAATTCTTTACAAACAATGGCTTTAAAACCGCATACATTGCAAATGATAAATTTCTAAAACATTATGCAAAAATGCTTCCAAAAAAGATCAAAATAAAATTTCTTAATCGAATTTAAAAATAATAAAAAAGAGTGCGAGAACAGATTCCGCTTATAGTGCGGCGTCTTCTGCCCAGCCTTTTACGAATACTCCGTTCTTGTGGAGAGGAACTGGTTGACCAGCAGTGTAATTCATTGGTCTCATCCAAAAGATTGCTTTTGTTGGGCAAACTCCGATGCATGCACCGTCTGAGATGCATCTTTCTGGATAAAAGACAAATGCTTTACCTCTCTTCCAACCCTCAACGGGCTTGACACGAAGTACGTCTGGACCAAGAGAAGTACAGATCTCTACGCAAAGCGCACAGCCTATACATCTTTGTTCATCTATGTCTGGAATGATTGCTATTGGCATTCTGTTTTTGATCTTCACCGTTTGCTATTTAAACCATCTGCAAAATCCATAACAGAGTTATAGAAATTTTTCACAATAGAATATAGAAAATAAAAAACAAAAAAGAAAGTATAATGATTATTTTACTTCTTGGTTTGACGCATTGCGTCTATTTGTCCGCTCGTTACCCAATCAAGTAATTCAGCGGCAGAAGGATTTAGATCACCCTTTTGATTCATCATATTATGAACCCAAATCCAATTTATCTGGTTTAGTAATGGTTTGTTTCCCTCATCGCCCTTTCGAACTTTGTCTCGAAGGTCTTTTGGGATGGTATTCCACCATTGTTCAAAGGTTCTACCCATGGTCAGATCATCTTTATTTGATCTAATTAAGTCTTTTGTAAATTATAAAGATATTATAATTGACGGATTGAAAAACGCTAAAGGTTTAAAGGTCCTTTGAGAAGACTTTGAATTCTTGCAAGTAAAAGTACTTGGGGCTGCCCAAGAGGTAGGTAGATCGGCATTTCAAGTTAATTGTGATGGCGCTAATTTTCTTTTGGACTATGGTGTTTCACTGGGAAAAGAACCAGCATATCCAATTCATGTAAGGCCCAAAGATATCAATGCAGTAATTATCACACATGCGCACCTTGACCACTCTGGTAACGTGCCGTCACTTTTTGTAAATGGCGGCACAGACGTTTATGCCACCGCACCAACACTTGATCTCTCTAGACTTTTGATCGAAGATATGTTAAGACTAGGAAAGAATTCTCTTCCTTTTGAATTTCCTGAAGTTACCAATATGATCATGCATTCTAAAGAGATAGAGTTCAAGCAAAAAATTACTCGCGGCAATGCCTCCTTTGAACTCCACGAGTCAGGACATGTTGTTGGTGGAGGTTCAGTCATAGTAGAATCTGGAGATAAGAGACTCTTCTATACTGGTGATATAAATCCACGAGGATCTAGAATGCTACGAGAAGCTGATCTTGACTTTGGCGAAATTGATTTAATGATTACAGAAAGTACGTATTCCCAGACTGATCAGATGCCACGAGAAGAATCTGAGGAGAAATTCATTGAGTTTGCTTACGAGGTTTTAGACAGAAAAGGTTCTCTTTTCGTACCTTCGTTTTCTGTAGAAAGATCACAAGAAATTGCATGTGTCCTAAAAAACGCCAAATTCAAGCACAAAGTGATCATGGATGGAATGGCAGTCAAGGTTAATGAAATAATGCTTCGATATCCAGAATATTTACGTGATTCAAAGGTATTTGCAGATTCAATCAACCATGCTGAATGGATAAGAGGAGAGCAGGAAAGAAAACGCGCTCTAAAAGAACCATGTGTAGTAATCTCCCCTGCTGGAATGTTAGTTGGCGGTTCTGCGGTTTATTATTTACAACAGCTAGCACTTGACAAAAAAAATGGGATAGCTCTTGTATCATATCAGGGTGAAGGCACACCTGGCAGAAAATTATTGGAGACTGGCAAGGCGAACATTAGAGGAAACGATGTCAAAGCAGAAGCTGAAGTAAGACAATTCGAATTTTCTGGGCATGTTGATAGAACTGGTCTTTTTGACATGATGAAACGAATCAAAGGAAATCCAAAAGTTCTGACGGTTCATGGAGACAGTGATTCATGTACTAAATTTGCAGAAGAGATTCATGAGAAGTTTGGGTTTGACGCCATAGCGCCAAAATTGGGCGATGAGATTACCGTTTAAAATGCAAGAATTTTCAAAAATAAATATAGATAGTACTATCAATAGCGGTCAAGTTTTTCTCTGGGACAAAATTGATGGAATATGGCATGGGATAAATGGTACAGAGGTTTTAAGAGTAGAACAAAATCCTTTTGATATAACTTCATCACAAAAAAAGGTCAGTAATTTTTTCAGACAAGATGACAATATGAAAAAAATTCTAAAAGAGATAAACAAAGACAGTCTTGTAAGATCTGCCGTAAAACACTTTCCAGGTCTAAGATTACTCAGACAAGATCCATTTCAATGCTATATCTCTTTTATTTGTTCATCAAATTCATCTATACAAAACATTAAACAAATGTTAAAACGACTTTGCCGAAAATTTGGTAAGAAAACAGATTTTGACGGTCATGAATTTTTTACTTTTCCTGATGTCGATAAGCTTGCAAAGGCCAGCCTGAATGATTTGCTTTCATGCGGTCTTGGATTTAGAGCAAAATACGTAAAGAATGCGGCAATAACTGTTAATTCTGGTACCATAGAGTTTAATTTGTTAAAAAAAACAGATTATAATTCAGCAAAACAAGAATTAAAAGAGATTTACGGTATTGGGAATAAAGTTGCAGATTGCATACTCTTATTCTCACTTGAAAAATTAGAGGCATTTCCAATTGATAGGTGGACACAAAGAATTCTCCAGAAATATTATTCAAAGAAATTTTCTGGTTTGATAGAAAAATCCCTCACGGAAAAAAATTATGAGTGTATCCATGAAAAAATCATAGAGTATTTTGGAGCATATGCAGGATATTCACAACAGTTTCTTTTCAAAATGGAAAGAGACCTAAACAAAAAAAGTTGGTTGTGAAAAACCCTTAATATGGTAACCCAGTGCCCAATCTTGGGCCCGTAGCTCAGCTTGGACAGAGCACTGGACTTCTAATCCAGTGGTCAAGGGATCGAAGCCCTTCGGGCCCGCTTTATCAGTTTTAGCGCGTCATGTGACTTTGTCAACTATTTTCCGTTCGAAATAGACAACATTTTGATTCTGTGTTATTTATTCTGTTTTCTTGTCGCCAATTTTCTGCAACAATTTTTGCAACAGCTCCATTTCTTCTTGTGTTAGACTTCCAAGTTTTTCTTTTGTTTCTTCTTTTTGTTTTTCAAGTGGAGGAACTTCACCTTTTTCCAGATCAAGAAATTCTTCACATCGACTAAATGCATTTCTCATTTCATCAATGAGCGAGTCTGGAAGAATTCCTTTGTTGGTTGTGTACTTGGCTTCCATGTTTCCCTTGTGTCCCATAAAGAATACGCGAAAGTCATGTGCTATTTTTCCGCGAGATTCAGCGATGAGTAGTTGCGTGTCAAAGAAAGCTCTTAGCACATACGGTCTCCACAGAAATCTTGGTCGCATTGTTTTGTGAATTTCCCTGCGAATTGTCAATGTCTCCACGAATCTTTTGCCGATGTTTTCTCCTCTATGTCTGCCATACCTTGTGAAGGGCGCTATGACTGGAGATTCAGGCAGTAAAGATTCTCCCGAAATTAGCCTCTCATTTAGATAGGCTAACAGCCTCTTTGTTCCAAAGTCTGTCAGGAAGGTATAGTATTCGTGATCTGCTTTTGAGAGTGTCTTTCTTACCACGATTCTTGGCTGTTTACTTGCAAATGTAGCCAGACCTTCTTTTATGACAAGTTCAGGTAGATCCTTTATCATCAGCCCGTCTGTCGCGTTGTAGTTTCCCATCACTTCAGGTCTTAGACCAGCTTTGCCAATCAGTGACATTATGGCACCAGCCCTGAGATTTGCCCTGCTGAAAAGTTCTGCAAGTTCGTTTCCTTGTGGCACTCTCTCTTTTTCTAAAGTTGGCGTCGAGTCTACATTTGCTATCTTGATTCTTCTTTTTACGAAGACATCAAAATGATGCAGCCATGACTTTACCGCAGTTATGGTTCCCTTGATGTATTGTGGAGCATTGCCTCTGCTTTCCATCCATGATATGTGGTCTTGTAGAAGATCAGTTACTTCCCTGACGTCTTTGATTCCCAATTCTGCAACTTGCATCGGTGTGATCTGATGATCCTCGCAGAATTTGCTCAGCCTTCTAAGATTTATCTCGGCTGAATTTGGACTACCTCTTGCTACATTTTTGTACCATCGTCTTACGTCTGGATCGGCTAGCAGTCTTTCTTTCTTTGTTGGACTCTTTCGAACGGTTTGTGTCTTGTGTATTGTCTCGTTGTATGTCAATTTTTTTCCCACATCAGACCGCACGGCTCTGCGGTCCTCATCAGAGAAAGCAAGTGAGTTTGTAGTATTTACCTTTTTTATGATCTGCTCACAATTTTTCAATACAACATTATTGAATTTATAGCAGTGAAGGTACACTATATTATTGGGCAGAAAACCAAAAAACCAATTCATCGAAGCTAGTCTAGCGTTCAAGGAAGACTCGAAAATTAAAAGATATGATGTAAAAATGCCTTTTTGCTATGCCATAACGGTAGAAACCAACGATCCCAATAATGCGATAATGCAGACTACATGGGAATATTTTCTTAAAGATGATTCCAAATTAGACGAATTGATAAAAGAAATAGAAAGCCAGACCTTCAAGGTCAAAGTTATCAAAATCGAGCCAGCCGTGAGACAACTTATAGATCTATGTCCTAGATGTCATAAGCGAGGAGTGCCAAAAATTGAGAAGAAGAATACTAATGACAACAGGGAACGATCAGGAAGATACAAAGAAAAAACATCATCACAAAAGAAACGAGAGCCAGAGTTTTGGCTGACTTATGTCCACACAAAAACAAAAAAATGCAGAATTTGTCAATATACGAATACTCCCTATCCTACGTACAAACATAACAAAATCGATATTGAAAAATACTTTTTTCCTCAAATTATAGGAAATATGAAAAGAGGATCTCTCTGGTATTCTGATCAATCACAGTAAGGACATTCTACAGTTTCTTTTGGATTACGTACAAACGCAATTAACTTTTGACCACATCGAATGCAAATGTATCTCCTTTTGTGATGTTTTTGTGATTTGTACCATAATACCTCCGACCAATGGATCCGTTTTGTGCGAAATCTGTACTCTTCATCAAAGTAAAAGACAAACCATCGCTTCTTTGCACCGTTTTTTCCGTGTTGTCTTACCTCTGATCTTGGATGATACCAGCGTTTTGATACTGAAATTACAATCATTTCTGGATACTAATAGGATACTTCTTTTTGTCTATAAACTGGTGAAGGTACGAAATTCTAATTATTCCAGAAAATTCATTGATTTTTTGTTACATTATGTGACATAATCCGAAAAGAATCCGTTAAATCCTTGACTTAAGTATGTGAGTCATGGCTCTGACTAATGTAAACTTCCAAGATGAATTTGTAAAAGACTATTTCAAAAACCCATTCCTTTGGTGGAACTTTATCATATTCATATTTACTACATTCAACACACAGCCTACTTTTAACACCATTTTGCAAAATATTATTATCAATTCTTACTATGTTCAAGTTCTATTTGCTTGTCTTGGTATTGCTCTTTTTCTTATGTTTTATCCCATAAGAAGAAGTCTAAAAAAATTAAACAAGAAAAAATATTATGTACATGCATCGCTTTTAGTTGGCGTTTTATTCGTACATGTTGCCTTTTTTATGTCTGATCCTCCAGTAATTTTGGGCAAACTTTGGTCCGAAGTCATTATCAAGCCAGATTTATTCGACCAATCAGTATACACGTTGATTTTAGTCGGATATCTCGGAGTTCCTTTTTTGTATGCGTTTGCAACTACCACAGTTAAAAAATCATTGTTAGAAGCAAACCTCCCAATAGATGACAAACCCTCAAAGAATCTGGCATTTGGAGGAATGACAGCGTTGGTTACTGTAGTAATGTATTTTCTTTATACTTTCAGTACGAGTTTTCATTAGATTGAATTAAGATCGAAGGAAATAACAAGTGGATGACCATAATTCAAAATGCAAGAAAAAATGATCTTCAAAGATGACATTGAAAAAATGTATAAACTTTACCTAGATACTGAAAGACAATTTGTTGAATTAAGCCGAATAATTCCGTTAGACAACAAACCTGAAACTTATTCTCCAAGATTGTATAGCATATTTCATACTGCTTGCGGTCAAGTAGAAAATATGCTTAGATTAATCTGTGATAAATTAGAACTCAAATATCTTAACAATGATTTTCCAAGCTATTATGAACAACTTAATGTTCATGGCATGCTTGAAAGACACAAAGTTATCTTGAAGGAAGCAAACGAACCAATTCAACCATTTATCATAAAGGATGGAAAATCTCCAGATTGGTGGAAAGGATATAACAAGGCAAAACATGCTTTACCAGAAGGTATTGTTGAAGGAAATATTGGAAACACAATAAATGCACTGGCGGGGATTTGTGTACTACACCAAATTTCATATTTTGCTGTTCATCCTCCTGAAAATGTACTAACGAAGGAAAATTGGTTTGAAATGGAAATTGACCTAAACAATATTGAAACCCCCGCATATGTTGTATCACCAAGTAATCGAGCTGATGAAAATACTATGTTTTATGCAATCACTACGTATAGTGGAATACATGAGAAACATAATCAAAATAAGTTATGAGTCTACAGTTGACAGTGATAAAAATTCAAGGGATGTGGTATTAAATTGACAGAACCTAACAGCAATCGAAAGATACGATGGAATCATCTTTTGATTTGTCTAATAGTGATAGTAAATATTTTCATTTTTTCTTCTATTGCAATTGTAATTTTTGACGTACCGTTTCCGTTTATTAATCCTCATAATCCGCCTATACCTCTTCGATTTAGTTTATCGTATCCACCTCCAAAAGGCGTTGTGCTTCAAGATCCAAATATTTACGTTGATGTTACTTTACAATCTAATGATACCATTGCGGAAGGCACTCCTGTTCTTCTTACTGCCGTTGGAAGTCTTAGTGAAAGATTCTCCCAGAATGTTAGTCAGGTGATGGTAGGATTTGAAGGTTCATTGCCTACCTATACTACTTCTAATCCAACAGATGTTGTAACAATAAATCCTATTGGACCAGCATTTGGTAGTGTAGTCCTTACTCCATATTACGGAAAAGAGAATCATGCAAAATCTTCTTTTGGGATGGGTGGACCTGACTTGTTAGAGAAATCACAAATCATTGAATGGAATGTTCAAGGAGATTATTCTCCAACTCTTGTGATATTATTCAATAGCCCTCTAAACCTAACACAGCAAAAGGATACAAATATTCGTGTTCATGTCAGCCCTGCTAGTGTTTTACAAGATGAAAGATTAGGTCGTGAAAATATTGTGATCTCACTTGCACTTGTAGGATTTGAATTTGGTGCAAGTATTATGATCATGAGAGAATTGATAAAATCTATTCAATCCCGAACGAATTGAAGTAGTAATAATGAGAATAACGTGAGGGAAGGAGTTTTGTAGCGAACCTTACAGGACTCGATTCTAAAATTATGAATGAGTCAATTCCTATTTCGATGAATTATTTTGAGATTTTATAGGTTCTACTAAACCATATCCAAAGCATTTAGTGTCGTAATCAGCATACATCCACGAATACTGCATTGGCTTGCTACAATCTATGGTCGGCACCAAATAGGCATAATAATATATCAAAAATCCTCCCATACTGCCAAAAGTTATTACAACTACAATAAGGGAGAGAAGGACTTTCCTACCAAGTATATTCACTCTTTTTTTAATTATGGGATACTGTTTTTCAAGTTCTTCTTGTTTTGCCAAAACCTCTTCTTTTGACGGAATCAAAAAAAACCAAGCAACCGGAACTTTAAACCCATATTTCCACAGAAGGATTCCTAGCGCGTACATTACTATAAAAACTACAACGAAAAAAGCGAAATAGTTTGCTAAAGAGAAGTAGGCTGTTCTAAGATAAATGTACGACAAAAAAGAACCGATTATTAAAAATGTCATGCTGAAAATAAATCTGATTTGTGGGCGCATATTGTTTGATTTGATACCAATCTTAAAGAATAAAGTATGTCTGTGCAAGATACAAACTTGTCATCTCATCTCTCCAACAAATCATAACTCAGAAGTCATGTAAGTTGTCTTTTATTACATACTACCTGATTTTAGCAGAGTCAAGGATCAAGATGCTAAATGGCAAATGAAAAACAAGTCAAATTGTGGGAACAAATCTTACTTGCCATTGTTGATCCTCTTTGGATATATGGGTTTTATCGAATCCACAAACTAAGAAAAGGAGCTATAGTAGGGGGTGTGAGCTTAGCCACCTCTTGGATAATTTCAGATAAAATAGCAGTATGGAGTTGGTGGTATGTCATGCTGTGGATAGCAACATCAAGTTTCATAATTTATTATATGATAAAATGGTCCAAAGAATGGAATAAAAAACTAGATAGTGCTCCTAAACTTTGATCTCCAACAAATCATAACGTAACTTCGCGTCTATTTCGATGAATTTTTTTAAAAATCAAGATATGTTAGAAGGCGTTTGTGTAGATTGATCGTACTTTCTTTTTCTGGAGATAAATGCTGGTACAGTAAATATTAGTCCTGCTATGAACAAATAAAGTAAGTTAGGACTACCAAATTTAATATACGCTAGTACACTTAGTACCAAAAAAATTGATTCACCAATAATGAATACTTTAAGGTTTGGTTTTTTCATTGGTTTAGAAGACTCTTTTCTCTCAACACCTTGAAAGAATTTTATCATGACAAAAAATAAGAGACCTATTCCCGCAAAAGATGATAACAACTCTATGCCCATGATATAATACCGTGTATCTCCGATTACAGGAGAGTCCTTTAGTCCATAGAGAACTAAGAAACCTTGAATTATTAATACAAATCCAACAATCAATAAGACGTGATTTCTTTTCAATACCATAACAATTTGGTATGATCTCTTAAAGAACAATGTATGTCATTGAAAGATACAAACTTATTGTCTCATGGTATCTTTCCAATAAATCATGGCACTGTAGTTGGAGTACCTATACCAAAGTAAGATTTGACACGAGGTCTGTAAAAATAATAAATAATCAGTGCATCAATACATGCTCCAAAAACAATACCTCCAATATTTGATGAAATTGGATCTTCCCAGAAATTTAAGATAGTGTCAATAGCCAGTCCTAGTAGAATAAAGACAATTTCACCCTTCCATGCCCACTTACTACCTCTGAGCATTCCAATTGAAATAATGAAGGAAGTCACACCCCCCGCTACAAGAAAGCCTCCATATGCATATGAGAAGGGCCCTGAAAATAATGTTGAATTCCCGCCCAAGTTATTATTTAGATTTGCTATGAATGGTAAGAGTACCACTAACAATAAACCAATTAAGGAAGCAGAGATTCCTCCAATTATGCCAAGCACCCCAAGCACTGAGATCCCAAGAGGTCTTTCTAGTTTAGTTATTGAAGGTTGTCCAGATTCCATATTTATGATTAGACTTGAAGACTAATAATCAGAGTGTGTTCTAATTTAGTACAAACCCGTCACTCAACTTTCTAACAAATTATAACACGAGCCTTACAGGACTCAATTCAAAAATTATTAATGATTCAATGCCTATTTCGATGAGTCATTTTGGTTGTTGATTTTTGGTTGGTTATTATTCCAATCTGTTTGCTTTCTTGCTTTTAGGAGGATAGGAAACATCGCGATTACTGAAACCAAGCCAATAGTAGAGAGAACAATAGGTGTCGTAGAATCACCTGCGAAAAGAGAGTTAGACATAACGCCACTCTTAAAGAAGATTGAAGATGGAAATATGAATAATGAAAGTACCAACGATATTGCTGACAAACGCAAACCAGACCTTCGTTTACGAAATAGCAAGACAGAAGATATTATTGGAATCGATCCTATTGATGCAAGTATTATTGCGGGTAATCCAAACAATAGTAGAGCTTCTTTAGAATCTACGGTATATGGCAAGTCATAAGTAGCTAAAGTAAAAACGTACAAGGATATTACCACCATTATCGTACCTGAAAATAGTTGGAATACTGCCAAAATTGTCACATATAGATTAGGTCTGTGCCATCTAGATTCTTTAATGGGACTTTCAGATTCCATATTTTGTGATTCCATCTGGAGACTAATACGGTGAGTATGTTCTATTGCAATACAAACTTGTCATCTCATGATACTAAAAAAATCATAACGTACGATATTATCTAATCATCGGGAGTTTTTGGCTTTGGGCGGGGGCTCTCCCTTTTTACTCTTTTTTGATAAACTCGTTTGCTGTTTATTAAAATAAAAAATCAAAAAATTTGGATTATTAACAAATCTTCAATAAATTAATAAAAATCAAAAAAAATTGGGGTTGACGCGCTAAAACAGTTTTGTCGCGAACCTTCGGGTCCGCGTCATTTTTAATTCAAAAACATTAACATGGTTTTCAAATTTGTTCATTTTTCTCACAAGTTATTTATCTTCATTATTTTACGCATATACTATGAAAGATGTAGAAATAAAGATGGAAAGTTTGAACATAAAGCCTCATACTGAGATCAAAGGTAAGATTCAAGTGAATTATTCTGGTCGATACGACGGTGTTGTTGTGAACACACAGATATTAAATTCAAATCAACTCATAGTTTACAAATCATATAACGGTAAAATTATTTCTCAAAATCTATCACGATTATTCATTAACAAAAACGATATGCCGCAAAACATGGTAGAATTTACAGCAATGATAGAATTTGAACCAAATCAAACTCATGATGTAAAATTTCGTGTATCCATAATACAAGAACATAAAGAGATTGAAAGTGACATTGTCTTTGCTAAGTTAATGCCCTAAGAGCTGTTGATAATTCAAATTGTGAATCTAAATAGAAAGATGATTAAGAAGTTGTAGCACCATGCACAACGTCAATCTCGCCTGTCATCCATGGATGTGGGTCACAATGATACTTTATTGTTGCCTCTTGAGTAAATAGAAATTGATATGTCGTTCCTGCCTTGATTATTCCAGGAGAGCCGAATTGACCACTATACGCATCTTTGAATACACTACCTTGATCTGGTGTGACTGTGTGACCAGTGTCAGGACTGGTGTTTTTCCAAATAACTAGATTGTTTACACCAAGCTGAGACTCTATTTTCTTCGGTACAAAATTTTGTTCTTGTTGTTGGTTTTCAGCACCTGGCACTATAGTTATAGTAGTTGCTTCACCAGGGTGCAATACTTTTTCAGGAATTATTGGTTTTGCATTAAATTCAGGGACGAAATATAATTGATAATATGAAACTCCAACAGCAGCCCCAATTATGACTGCGATTAATCCTATACCATAAGCGTGACTTGAACTTGGAAGGCTCAACTGATAATAATTTTTTTGTTTGTCATATAAAGTTATTCGATCGTATGTATTAGAAAAATAATTTATGGCTTTTTAAGATCAGATGTTCCAACCGTTGGTTCTCTAATATTTTCTAGATTTGCCGTTTTTATTTCAGGAGCTGGTACAGTGTTAGGGGCTGTTATTGACTGTGAATTTTCTTTTCCAGGAAGTGTTACGGCAGAATCTGATGAAGCGCCTATTGGTTTTGGAATTTCATCAGATGCTTGTGGTGGAGGAGTTGGAATTTTCTTTGCTTCACTTAGTCCGTGTCTGTAAAGATGGAACATGCCAGCAAATACCATTAAAATCAATCCTACTAGAAAGAGTGAAAAGTTTTTCATTCCAGACAGTGCTGCATTGTATGCTGCAATGTTAAGATACACTTGGAATGCTAAGAGTGCAACAATAAGCCAATTGATCCATTTTCCTGACAGGTTTATTTGAGCTACTTTATGTGGTCCTTTTGATGCTGCAAGCTTTGCTTTTCTTTCAGCTTCTTTGGCAAGCTTAATCATCATATATGAGAATCCAAATCCAATTGGAACCAGCAATAACATTACTGTATAAAAGAATACAGGGTCTATGACAAGTCTAGCTACAAGCGCCTTTGTTGCATCTGGTGAAATATAGAACCCCCAATACGTTGTCACCATAACCTGAGCTATTCCCGTTATTCCAAATGCAGTAATTATGGGCCTATCCTTCCAAGAGAATTTCTTGTACCTATCAATAAACGGAGTCAAAGCAAGAGCTATGATAAACATTGCAGGCCAAGCTACTCCAGTTACAAATTTATCATATTGTGTTCTAAGAAACGCGTAAATTCCTGTAAGATACCATTCTGGTACAGTAATACCAGGAGGCACTGTGGGTTCAAATTTGGAACCTAGATCAACTGGAAAGACTCCACCTGTGATAAATATTGCACCAGAAATTGCCATTACCATCGGAATATCAAAAACCAAAAATCGTGGCATGTGAACTGCCATTAATCCAAGCATTACTATTGGTAAGACAAACACGTGTTGAGTATAGAACCGCAGAACAAAGTCTGCAAATCCTGAACCAAACATGGCATCACGTATAGTTGGCCCTGCAATAGGTATAGAGTTTGTGAGCGATGCTGCGATGCTTATTGCTAGCTCAGCTCGTTCACTGAATATTATATCATAACCTGTAAAAGCTTCTAGGATTGTCACTGTACCAAGAATGACTCCAGTAAACCAGATGAGTTCATTTCTTATCTTGTATCTTCCACTAAAGTATTGATAATACATGTGTAATACTGCTAAGAGAACCATTGCATTAGATGCATGATAATGAATATTTCTTATCATAAAACCAAATGGAACTGTATTGTTTATTTTTGCAACACTGTCCCATGCTCTATCTAGTATTGGTTCATAGTAAAACATCAAAAGTGCGCCAGAAATTCCTAAGATTATAAAAGTCACAAATGTAAGCATTCCAAGGAATCCAAATGGACTTACAAATCTTGCTGGAAATGAAAATTTAGTACCAATGAATACTGTTCTTTCAAATCCATCCCAAACCCAGTAGAAGAAATCTACTAGACCGTTTCTACGTTTTAAGGATGCGACCATATCCTACAATTCCATTAGCGTTTATATCCCATTTAGCTGGTTGAATCCATAAATTCCCATCATTATCTGCCTCAAGGTATAATGTTGCAAGAACATTTGAAGGTGGAGCTTGGAGTGAAGCCGGTCCTGCAAAAGCTTTGCCGGTAAGTGGATTGTACATGCTTCCATGACATGGACATTCTCCTCTTTTTCTTCCTTCTTGAGGCCAGTATTTCCAAAGACACCATAAATGTAAACATACCATACTATACACACGAAAAGCACTAGCATCTTCTACGTCTCCACCAAGTTCTGATGGAAGTCGGATAAATTGCCATTTTTTGAATGCTTCTTGATCAAGAACTGAATCTCCTGATAACGGATAAGTAATTACTTCAGAGGTATTTTTTGGGAAAGTTTTAGCGTTTGCTTGGGTACCGTCTGGTAGTATTACTTTGGCTTTTGCAGGTGCAAGATTTGATGGATTTGGCATGAATTTTCCCCAAGGAACAAAAGGAGTAAACGTAAGAGCAGTTCCTGCAGCTGCCAATAACTTTAGAAAATCACGTCTAGACAGAACATTCCTAACGCTAGAATCCTGTTCAGACATCTAGCTTTCGTTTTTGAAAAAATTGCATATAAACCTTGTCTAACTTCGCTTCGAAATTTTGAATTTTTTGAAAGTAATTATAATTATGACAATTGCTGCAGCAATCCCAATTATTATTTCCGTTAATGTATAATAAATTTCATTAGACGATTCTTTTCTCTCTGGAGAGAACATTTTACTTATAGCATTATTATCAATATTTACCACAATTGTCTGTGATGCTTCATTTCCAGCCTTGTCTATTGCTAAAACCGTGATGTCATATTTTCCATTTTCTAATGTTCTTGTATCAAACGGTACAGAACTCTTATCCAATATTTTTTGGTGTGGTAGAATGACTGTGATTCCACCATGATCTAAAAGATTCTGTTCATTTATTTGAAGATCTATTGTGGATATGTTCGAGATGGTTGAACCATTTGTTAAAGATTTGAAAATAATTTCAGGTGCAGTATTATCAATAGTAAATAGAGCTTCCTTTGATATTGTGTGTCCAACTGTATCTGTTACAACTAATCTAATAGTATGTGTACCTTCAGTTAGTTGTTGAGATATGATCGAGAATATGGTTTCATTAAATTTTTGTGGCCCAATTCCATCAAGATAATATCTTATACTGTCAATATCCTCTCCTATTATTTTTGGTTTAATTTTGAATGTACTATTAATAAAATCAGGAATACCAAATTGTATTTTTGGACCATTTTCATCAGGTAGAATGGTAGAAAATTTTGCAGTTACTGTTAATGGTTCAGCTACAGATTGTCCCCCAAACAAAGTTGAGTGCATTAAAATGGAATATGTTCCAGTTTGATTAATTGGAGCATACAATATAGTTGATGTTGCATCTTTGTTTTTTATAGGATAAAATCCTCCACCTTCACTAAATGGAGAGCTAGTACCAAGCCAATCGCCAGTTGGCCAACCCTGAAATTGTCCTAATATTCCTGCTGGAACATTTGTTTGTACAATTCTTCCTTGAGGATCTACTACAAACACAGATAGATTTGTGTCCTTGTTTTCCCACGAGATATTTAATGAAGCTGCATTTATTGTTCTGTCTTGAACATCAAAATAATATTGTCTCCAATCACCCGCATTATACCTATTTGCCATGTCAAACGCACCACCAATGTATCCATTACCGTATAACACGTCACCATTTTGCGTACCTTGTATAACAGTAGGCAAATCTTTTGGTTGAAGTTTCTTTAAGACTCCAAAGGAAACTGGGACATTAACTTCATGTAAGCTATCTTTGAATGAAAGAAATCCTTGATGAACACCGGGCATAGAATCTGATGGTACGATAAGTGTTGCTACCACTTGAGTGGAACTGTACGGTGCAACTTGTATATCATCAGAGTTTACCCATATATCACTCCAGTTTTGTTTTTTGTAATAACTAGCAGTAATTGTATAATCCATTGAGGTAGAGTTTTTCTTTGTATCTCCCTGCCAGTAAGAAAATCTTGTTGGGACAGGATATACACCAACTAGTGGGATATGTTTGATTTTTAAATTGGGATCTGAGACTTGTAGTTGTTGAACTGTTCCCCATGACCCTCCTCTGTTTACCATGGAAAGTTCTGTATAGTCAGGTTTACCGTCTTTATTTTTGTCGTTCCAATCATATAGATAAAGAGATGAAATTTTGATATCGTCTGCATACATCTTAGATGACGCATTCAAAAAATCTGAAAATGGAAAGTTGAGATCAAGGATCATCAATGATGCATCATTTGGAATAGGTCTTGATTTCTTGAAGAAAGAAAGCAGATCAAAATGATCTTTTACATTTTCAAGAGGTATGTAATTTGGTCTATAGACTCCAGGTTTATTCAATAGAGAATCTTGTAGATTTACAGTAGTAGTATCATCGTATTGCGATTTCTTGATCAATTCAAGAACTTGTGGCGTTATTTTAATTTCAAGCGTTTTGTTTGTTGGGTTTTCAATAGTAAAGGTGGCAGATGTTCTATCACCAGGAAGTAATCTACCTCCAAACCATGAAGTTTGTGGAAAAGAATTATTGTTTAATTGGAATCTTTCTAATCCCATTGAAGATGAATTCAATGCTTTAATTGGAACGTCTACGATCTTTTTTATGTTAGAGTATGATGCATTGTTATATACAATAAACATGTCATCTTTTCCTTTAACAAAATTTACAGCATTTGTTACATTTACTAATCCTGATCCTTGTGTAAATGGATCATTTTTCAGATCAGTTGCGGTGGACATCAGAATATTTTCTATTTTAAATGTATCATATTGTTCGCCTTTCTGTTTTAGACTTTCCATCAATACAGCTGCTGAACCAGCAACAAGCGGAGCTGCCAAACTTGTTCCACCAAAAAGTACGAATGGATCAGTTGCATTTTTGTTATATTTTGTAACACTTGTTGGAGTAAAACTATATTCACCAATTCCCATCAAATCAGGCTTTGGATCACCTACTAAGCTAGGTCCTCTACTTGAGAAACCCGCAATTTCACCTGAGAAATAAGTGCTATTTCCAAATCTTGGTTGATTCTTAAATGAACTAGAACCAATGTATACATTGTTTGTTACAGCCCCTATTGTCAGGGCATATGGTGCAGCATCTGGAGTCCCCAAAGTTCCATATCCATGTCCTGCATTTCCTGCACTACTTACTACAAGTATACCGGGATAGTTTTTGTCAAGAGAACCTGGTACTTCAAGTGCACTTAACAATAACGACTGTATGTCAAGCCCTGGTACTGATTGTAAAATTGGAAAAGTAGAGATCCCCCAACTATTTGATAATATGTCAACTCTAGGTTTTCCGTCAAAGACCCAAGCATTTTTTTCTTGATTGAATCCAGCTGCCCACAGCCAACCATACACTGCATCACCAAACCACAATGCTTTGATTGGAACGATTTTTGCCCCAGGTGCTACACCTCTTAGAGAATATTTTGTAGTGTTACCGTAAATATCATACTTTTCAATTCCTTTTGACGCTATTGATGCAGCTGTAGAAGTTCCGTGACCTTGAAAATCATACATTACACCAAAGTAATTTCCTTTTGTATCGATTGGGGTCAATAGAGTCCCATTGGTTGCGCCAATTTTTTTATCAATTATTGATGATTTTCCTATCACCCCATAAACATCAAGTACTCGTGCACCAACAGTACCTGCACTATAATCTAATTTTCCATCATTGTTTGAATCATATACAAGAAATTCTTTTCCATTTCCCAAAGTAATTGGAGTCTCATCTGTGAAATCATAATCATACTGTGGAGCACTGCCTAGAGATAGATCAAAACGAGTAAAATCTTTCCAAGAATCAGACATGTCAGGTATTATGGTATCATACAAACCCGCTATTTTGGAATCAACCACAAGTACCGGAACTAGTTGTAAGCGTGAAGATTGACCCTGTAAAACATTTTCATAAATCACACCAAAGTGGTATATGCCACTTTTTGAAATTATGAAACTTTTACTATTTTTTCCAATTTTATAGTCGCTTGATGTAGTACCAGTAAGAACAGGACCACTACCACCTTTAGGATACATAGAGTTGAAAACTTGAATGTCAGTACCATTCCCATTTTTGTTTAAGTTCAAAAATACTCCCTTAGAATTCACATAAATATTAGAAGTGATGTTTTTTGGAATTGTTGTAGTGTAGTTTTTTATTATTCCTTTATCATTTATGTTTGCGATGAAAGTTGCATTTGTTAAAACTAGTCCCTGGCCGTCAGCGTCAATCATAACTGGAGCGTTATTTTTGTCACGTGCGACAGAATCTCGAACATCAGAGTTTGAAAAATCTGTTCCTGTATCTACGATTCCGATTGTTATTCCTTTTCCAGTATAGCCATATTTTTGATAAACATCTTCAGTACCAAGAATCTTTCCTATTCTAGATCCCTCTTGAACAATCACATTTGTATTAAATTGATTTAAAGAGTCAAACTCTAAAGGAAAATCTTCAATTACTGTATATCCTTTTAATTTAAGATTCAAGATATCGTTCTGAGAAAAAACTCCTACGGAAAAAAAACCATTGTTTGAGCTTGTGTCATAGATTAAGTTGTGTGCAATTGATCTTACATCTGAGATAGGACCAGAACCAAATACTACATATCTTTTTACAGGATTTTCATATGACTCTGGCAAGAACGTTATAATGCCAGATTTTTCTACAAATGCAACAGACGGGTTTGTACTGATAAGATCAGCATCATAAAAAGCAGAAGCAGGTTTTGCAGCTGTAGAAAAGAGTAATGTAAAAATTAAAAAAATTGTTAATTCCTGAATGACAAAAAAGCCTTTTTTTGTCATTATTGTTATCTTCGCCTAGCAAGAATTGTTATTTGCAATGCAATAATTATTGCTATCAATGCTACAACCGGAAGAAACAACGAATTAAATTGTCCTGACGCTGCCTCGAGATTGCTAACAGATATGGACATGGAACTTACACTTTGGTTTATGTGTTGGTTTGCTTGAGTTACTGATTGTTGACTACTGTTTAATACTTGACCAAAACTTCCAATTTCTGATTTTAGCTTATCTAGTTCTTGTGATGTAGAATCCAAGACAGAGTTTAGTTTTATTATTTGATTAGATATTCCCTCAATGTTCTGTTTGAGTACAACTGTAACTCCAGACCCTTGAGAGATACTTCCTTGATCAAAGGCAGTTATATGAAATACATAGGTTCCTTCCTCAGGCGGTGTATAATCAACATAGTAAATTCCCTGATGAAGTGTTTGGAATGAATCACCTAGGCTTACTACTGTACCATCAGGCAGATGCACATGCGAAGTACCCAGAAGTTTTGATGCAGAACCTGCAACCAAAAGTCCATCGTTTGTTACTTGGACAAATACTCTAATGGGTTGATTTACTGCCGCTGTTTGTGGTGCAAAGACTAGTGTGTCTAGAGTTCCTTGTATGACTGAGGCTGGCACAGATATGGTTGATGATGATTGAACAAATTTGACATCGATTTTTTGTGAGGTGCCTTTTTCTGCAGTTGCTATTGCTTCTACAGAATATGTACCGTATGCAAAATTTGTAGTGGCATTAGGCCATCGTATTAGAATGTGATCAAAACCACCGTTGTTATCTGCAGTAATTTGATCAAATTTTGCAATCGTACCATCAGGAGCAAAAAGTCTTATAATTAATGGTTCATTTGGCAGTGCTGTTCCATACACCAAAAGAGGTTGACCATCTGAATACACCTGCTTATCAGTGGACATTTGTAATGCAAAGGCTTGCACCATAGATAAATTGGTGATAAGTATCAAAAAGAAGAAAAGTATAGTTGCTGTTTTCAACCTATTCATGATCACTCCATCCCATAGATATTAGTTCTGTTAAATATGAACAATTCATTCATCTAAATTATAATCAATAAAAGATTTTATCTTTATTGCAAAACATCATTCTTTTAATCAATGTTATATCTATCAGAGCTCATTGAATTTATAGCAACCATAGAAAAGTTGAATTGTTCTTTTTTCATTATTGTAACAGATGCATTTCTAATGACTAATTCGTATAAAGATTCTGGTTTTAGCTGCAAAACTGTTGAGATCATTGCTTTGATTGGATCCATATGAGTTACAAGTAAAATATTTTCATTGTCATGTTTCTGAGAACAATAGTTAACCATATCAAGAATTCTTTTTTTCACACTAGAGAACGGTTCAACTCCATTTTGTTCTATTATAGGATTATCTTGATAAAATTTTAAAAAAATATTACCATGTTTAGCAAACATTTCTTCATATAACATTCCTGAGAAGCTTCCCATCTCAATCTCTGTTAATCGCGGATCTATTTCATACTGAAGATTTAGTTTATCAGAAACGATTGTTGCGGTATGTGTAGCACGTTCAATAGGACTAGAATAAATTGCAGAAATTTTGAGTGGTTGTAGAAAAGTTGCTATTTTTTCTGCCTGTTGTAATCCAAGTTCTGTTAATGGAATTCCTTCAGATCGTCCAGCAAGAACTCTTTCGACATTGTTTGTAGCTTGCGCATGGCGTAAAAAAATAATCAAGGACAATATTACAAACGATATTGAATAGAGATAATAATAACATTACCAGTGCATGATTTTATGAAGATTGGAATTATAGGCGGAACCGGGGGAATGGGAAAAGGTTTTGCTATCAGATGGTGCAAAAATCATGATATTTTAATTGGTTCAAGAGATGCTGTGAGAGCAACAGAGTCAGCTCTTGAATATTCTAAAAATGCTTCCGAACAATATGGAACATTTAATGGTATCATAACAGGAAAAGACAATCTTTCTGTTGCAAAAGAAAGTGATGTGTTGGTTTTATCAATTCCGTATGAGAATATTGATTCAATTTGTTCTCAATTGCTGCCATATGTAAAAGAGGGCTGTGTTGTCATATCACCTATTGTTCCATTGACAAAGACTGATGCAGGATTTGAATTTATTTCTTTTATAGAAAAAAAACCATCTGCATTTGAACTTGTACAAAAATATATGAAAAATAAATCAAAGCTTGTTGCCGCATTTCATACCATATCAGAAAAAAAATTGATAGATTCAAAACTAATCTTAGATTCTGACATTTTTGTATGTGGAGATGACCAAAATTCTATAAATACAGTAAATGAACTCATTAAAGAGATAAAGTCTCTAAGACCCATATTACTTGGTCCTGGTTCGCTTTCTTATCTTGCCGAAATAGCAACACCTATTCTTTTAAATGCCATGATTAAAAACAAGATGAGAAATCCTGGAATAAAGATAATTTAAGCAAGAATAATCAATCAATATTAGATTTGCGTTATAGACGTAACAGAAATTGGTTTACTGCAATGGGAGTTTTGTTTATAGTAATGGCCGGAATCATTCTTATTAGAAATTTGCTTATTTGGGGTCCAGAATTTGTTGCTGATTTTTTTACATCTCCTGAGATCACTAATGAAAAAATATCGGTAGGCATGATTGGGATTGGATGTTTTTTGATCTTTATGGGTACCAGGAAGGAAGTAAATGAAAACATATGACTTTTTAAAGTCTCAGAAAATTTTGAGGCTTGCTACAATTGACGGTAAAAATAATCCTCACATTGTTCCTGTATGGTATGAATTTAGAAATAAAAAATTCTATGTTGGAACTAACACAAGAACAAAAAAGGCAAAAAACATCAAAAAGAATCCAAAAGTAAGCTTTTGTGTTGATGTAGGAGTAAAATCGCCAGACATTTTTGGCGTTATGGGGATTGGTAAAGCCAAATTGATTTTAGAAAAAAATCAAGTGTCGCTTATTGCAAAGAGAATTTTGAAGCGATATTTTAAAAGTTTGAAAGTAAAATCCTCACAGGAATTATTAGACGATACGAATTGCATTATAGAGATATTACCAACAAAGACAACTGTTTGGAAATTTTAGGTCACAAATTCTTCTATTTTGTCAAGAGCTTTTTCCAACACATTAATTTCAGGCAAAAATACCATCCTAAAATGACCACTACCATATTTTGTACCAAATCCTGAACCGTGAACCGTAAGAACTCCTGTTGATTTTAAAAGTTCAAGGACAAATTCTTTATCTGATTTGTATTTATTGTTCTCTATTTTTGGAAAGGCATAGAAAGCTCCTTTAGGAATTGGACAGCTAAGTCCATTCATTCCGTTTATTCTTTTGATGACATAGTCTCTTCGTTTTTTTAGATCTGAAACAAATTTTGGAATATAATCTTGTGGACCTCGAAGTGATTCTAACGCAGCATATTGAACTGGTAGATTAGATGCAATTCTTACTCTAGCAAGTTTTGGAATGTTTTCACGAAGAATATCAAGTTTCTTGGAATCATTAAATGCTATATAACCAATTCTCCAACCAGACATTAGATGTACTTTGGAAAATCCATTTAACAATATTACAGGAGAATCACTACTAACCTTTCCAATACCCACAAACTTTTCATCAAAAACTATTTGATCGTATATTTCATCACAGATTATGTACAAATCATTCTTAATTGCGATATCAATCAAATCTTTAAGAGATTTTTCACTAAAAACCGCTCCGGTTGGATTGTTTGGGCTGATAAAGCATATTGCTACAGTTTTTGATGTAATCTTTGATTTTACATCGTCAAGATCCGGAGTAGAATTGTTAAGATCTACTCCAAACTCTACTGGAACTCCTCCAAACAATCTCACATACGAAGCATAAGGTGGATAATATGGGCCTGGTATCAAAACTTCATCTCCTGGTTCAACAATAGATGCCATTAGCATCTCTAATCCTTCTGAAACTCCGTTTGTTACAATAATGTCATCTTCAGTTGTCAAGAGACCTTTTCTTTTTTCTTTTTCAGCAATAGCTTGTCTTAGTTCTTGTATTCCTTCTGATGGAGCATAATAATTTTGATTGTTTTTAATTGCCTTGATTAAAGCGTCTTTAACATTTTCTGGTGGTTGAAATCCATATGCCACTGGATCTCCTATGTTAAGATATGTTATTTTCTGTCCTTGTTTTTCCAATATTTTTGCAGAAAGTGTAATATCTCGTATAGCATATTCAACACCAGCTACTCTTTGTGATATTTTCAATTATCTAGACAGATATTTAGCCCTGTTAAAGTCTTACTTGATCGGACCCGTTGCATAGCCCGGATAGTGCGGGTGGCTTCGGACCACCAGGTCGTGGGTTCGAATCCCACCGGGCCCTTTATAGAGTGAATTTTAAGACAGGAAAATAAATGTCAGATGTATGAGAAAGTTAACGCCTTTTAGAATTGGATTGTCATTGATGATTATTGGTTCAATTTGGATAACACTTGCATTTTCTATTGCAGAAAAAACATCACAAGATCTGAATATAGGTACAAAAGAAAGTGCCAGTGTTGATTTAGATTTAAAAAACAATGGACTTGGTTTTTATAAAATCACCATCCCAAATTATTCAAAAGAAACAATATTAGTAAAAGTATTAGATCCTCAGGGAAATACAATGGATCTTAAACGAATAGGAACAAAAATGTCTGTAAATTATTTTGAATTTAGTTATACTGGAAAATATACTCTTGAAATTACTAACCTTTCTGAAAACCCCATACAAATTGAAGCAGAGTTTGGAAATACAAAATCAACAGATTTTACATTTCCCTCGTTTATAGCATTCATTGGAGCATGCCTAATTGTATGGTCTGGCTACAAAAGATTGCAAAATTACAGTACTGCGCACCCTGAAGAAAATAAATCATAAATTGGTATACATAATACCACTGCAGTAAAAAGTAGAATCAAGTTAAAACCTATCCATGATGCAGATAAAAGCACGGTCATAATAGCAATAGGCAAAACTTTTCTCGTTTTTCTTTTGTCAATTTGACAAAGAGTAATAAAACTACCAAGCGCACTTAGGAAAAGACCTGTTTCAATTGTAAGATGAGATGGAGTTACTAAACCGTCTACTCCGTATATTTCATGTGAAATAGAATCAGCATAACCCCCCACAAGTTGTAAAATTGAACCTAATAGTATAATCTTTATTCCTTTAAACAGAATTTTATTTTCAGAATGTAGTAATAAAATAATCATACCCAAAACTGATGAACTAACAATCATTCCAACACCAGCATAAATTGTAACATGTTGAATTGTCCAGAATTTTTCAGGTGCTCGCAGGGCATGTGTTGACGCATCCCATATTCCACCCAACAGCTCTGTAACTGTACCACAAATAGCCAGAATTGAGATAATAAAGAGAAGGGTTTTAGTTTTTGAAAGAAATGAAGTAGAAATTAGATGAGATAGACGCATTTTGAAATAACTTTGTTTTATACGTAATATATAGAATTTTGTTTGTTAAAATTTAGCTTTTACTTTCTTGAGCTCGCACATATGCTATTGCCTTTTTCATTTCAAGTGCTCGCTCAAAAATTATCTTTCGCATTTCTTCTGTCTCTATAGATGTCATACCACGCTTTTGTGATTCAAAGAATAATTCTGCAAACCCTCCAGTCACATATCCTACAAAAATTCCAAATGCCACTTCGGTGTCATCTTTTGTAAGTGGCTTCAAATCAGATGCCATGTTTCGCATATTCTGTGGATTTACCATTAAATTATCTATTAAGGAAACAAGTGCTTCCTTTAGCGGTAAGGCTAGACTCATTTGTGATCATGATACCACGTGACACAAGAACCTTACAAGATCAGATCTTATGACAAATCTTAGATCTTTTTTGACTGACATAGTAACTATTATACCTCATATCATGAGAAGGTTATCTATGAATCCAGGAATAGGACTAATGAAAAGAAGACTCCCTACTGAAAAAGAAGCCATTCCTCTAGCAGTATCAGGAATTATAAAAAAATATAATGTTACCGAAGATCAAATCAAAACCTTGGAAACTAAGTATGACAACGAAAGTGGGGATTGGTACGTTGCTTTAGGATTTAATGAAAAAAGAGCTATTGTTAAAATGGATTCTGTTTTGGGAACAATAATAGAGATTAATGAAATTTAATCAGTTTTGTGAAAAATTTATTTTTTAAACTGAACATTTGAAACTTCTGGTTCTGGTATAATTACTAGTCCTCCATCTCTTAATTGTTGTACAAGTTGTGTAACTTCTTTTTCTACTTGTCCACGTTGAAGACCAGTTATTTTTGCAAATGCATCTACAAGTTCAGTTATTTTTCTTTGTCCATTACACAATTTCCAAAAGTCAATTATTGCCTGATTTACCATAAATCCTTGTTCATGATCATTCATCAAAACTAATGCTCCATCTTCTTGTTTTACTACAGAGCCAACACCTTGTGGCATTGCAGTTTCATAATCTATTGGAGTGATTCTTTTCTGTTTTCCATAATTGATTAGTTTCTTGCCTTCCTCGGACATTTTTTCTGGTGTCCATGCAGGTTCCCATACTATTTCTACATTAACTCCATTAACACCAGGAACTTTGTTAACATACCTTTTTACATCACTAACAAGTGTTTCATGTAAAGGACAACCACGTGTTGTCATGGTCATTTTGACATCTACTTTATTGTCATCATTTACTTTGACTCCATAAATAAGACCCATATCCACAATATTAATTGGGATTTCAGGATCCATGCATTGTTTTAATGAATCTAATACTTGTTGTGATGTTACTTGTGCCATGAACAATTTCTTCAATCCATGAAAATAAATACCTTACATCTTTGATTTGAACAATTTTTTTATAGATTCTTCAAAAGGTGATTTGGCAACTCCTGCTTCTGTAATTATACCTGTTATGAGTTCTGGCGGAGTCATATCAAAGGCAGGATTTATCACATTAATGTCATCTGGAGCAGTTTTTTTGCCCGCAATTCCAGTAACTTCGCTTGCTTTTCGTTGTTCTATAATAACATCCTGAGGATTGCTTTGTAGATCAAAGGTAGAAAGTGGGGCTGCTACATAAAATGGTATTTTGTGCTGTTTGGCCATTGTCGCCACTTGATATGTACCAATTTTGTTATAGACATGACCGGTTCGTAGAATCCTGTCTGCTCCTACTATCACTTTAGTCACTAATCCTTTTGACATGGCATATCCTACTGCAGTGTCAGGAATGAGACTAACGTCAATATCATCATGTTTTAGCTCAAATGCGGTAAGCCTAGAACCCTGCATTACTGGTCTTGTCTCTGTTGCTATAACTTTGATCTTCTTACCACTTTCTTTTGTTGCACGAATAACTCCCAATGCTGTACCGTATCCAACTGTAGCTAATGCTCCTGCATTACAATGAGTCATGATAATATCATTGTTATCAAATAATTTGGCACCATGTTTTCCCATTATCATATTAGTTTGTATATCATCTTCTGCCATTTTTTTTGCAGTTTGAATTATTAATTCTTTAATATTAGAAACATCTTTGCCGTTTTTTGCAACATTCATTATTTTGTTTAGTCCCCATACTAGATTAACAGCAGTAGGTCTTGTTTCAAAGAGAATTTTTTTCGCCTTTTCTAGATCTGTTAATATTTTTTCTTTTGTTTTTGCTTTACTTTGTAATGCTGCTAAAGCTAGACCAAATGCGCCAGATACCCCAATAGCGGGAGCACCTCTTATCACAAGGGTTCTGATTGCGTTTGCTACATCTTTGTAATCAGTGTATTTTACATAAACAAGCTTGTTTGGAAGCTTGGTTTGATCTATCATAACGACGGTATTGTTTTTCCACTCTATGGTTTTGAGACTAGAATGAATTTTTGTTGTGAGTTTTGCCAATTTTGATATATTTAACTAAAATCCCATATTTATAATGAAAGCAATTTCAAAAATAATACCTTGTAATTATTAAATAAGATTAAGTATTATATTGTAATCATTCTTAACATCAATAGTTGCTTAATCTCACTACTTTAAACAGATACGACCCACAAGGCATGCATAAGATCTATGACAGATGGCCAGAGATTGCTAAAGAGGCATATGCTTCTAAACAGGATCCAGTTGATTTTAACAATATTGAACACATAGTATTTGTAGGAATGGGTGGATCAGGAGCACTTGCGGATATTTTTTCTTCCATACTTTCTAAGACAAAGGTTCATGTTGACATAGTAAAGGGATACCATTTACCTAGTACTGTAGATTCAAACAGTCTAGTTGTTGCCTCCAGCATATCAGGTAATACAGTTGAAACACTTTCCGTTTTAGATTCTGCATACAAATCAAGATGTAATATAATTGCCTTTTCTGGAGGCGGAAAAATGAAAGAATATTGCGTTAGAAATAAAATAGAGCATAGAATAATTCCACAAATTCATTCACCTCGAGCCTCCTTTACAGGATTTTTATATGTCATCTTGAAAATTTTAAGCCCAATAATTCAAGTAAAAAAAGAAGATGTTCTAGATTCAATTAAAGAATTAGAAAAATTAAGAAATCAAATCTCCTCACAGAGTTTAAATAAAAAAAATCCATCATTAAGTCTGGCTGAGTGGGTGTCTGGTATGCCCATGATATATTATCCATTTGGTCTACAAGCAGCAGCAATAAGATTCAAAAACTCGCTTCAAGAAAACACGAAAATTCATGCAATGGCAGAAGATGTATTAGAAGCTAGCCACAATGGAATTGTTGCCTGGGAAAAAAAATCTATTGTACAACCAATCCTGCTTGAAGGTGAAGATGATTATATCAAAACTAAGGAGAGATGGAAAATACTCAAAGAGTATTTTGAAATGAACCAAATTGATTACCAAGAAATCTTTTCTGTAGAGGGGAGCATTTTATCAAAAATAATTAATCTAATTTATCTTCTTGATTATTCCACAATATATCGTGCCGTTTTATCGGGAGTTGATCCTTCTCCTATAAAATCAATTGAGTTTATTAAAAATAGACTTTCTTTTTGATAGTTGTGAGAGAAAATTAAAATTATTTTATCATTGATTATTCTTGTTTTTTCAATATTTTAGCATAATCTGAATTTATTTCTTTGATAAGATTCAATGCATCGTATTTTATCAAATCCAAATTTGGTATGACGCAATGGCCACCAATGAATCCAGGAAACATTTTTGGCCTATTTCCTAAAAATTTATGAATTTCCTCTGCAAAAGACCACATTTCATCATAATCTATTTTATTTTCAATTGCAATCATGTTACTGAGTTGTGCATAATTTATCAGCCAACCATAGTAAGATGTATCACAGACTATCTTAGCAAGCTCTAGTGTGAGTGGAGTTGACATTCGTTTTGCCTTAACCCCACATTGTTTCATCAATCTAGAATATGAAATCGATGCCCAATTTTTTCTAGGAGCATTAGGCTCAACCGCATAAAATTTTACATATCTCTTTAAATCATAAAGCATTCTTTTGTGAACACCTCTTGTTGCACTGTAAATAATTGGGATAGATAGATTATCTTGTAATTTTTTTGTAGTATTAGGACTCACTGTGCTATGAATTACAATTCCTTCTGGAGTAAATTCATGAAAAAGCGAAATCACATTAGAAATGAATTTTTTTGTAAATGGGATACAAATGTGTAAAAAGGAAGTTGGCAGATCTACATATTTGTTAAATTTTTTTTGATCCATTAATTTTGGATCAATGTCATATCCCACAGCAGTCGTTGTTTGTGAGATAAGCTTTAAGATCGGGCTACCTATTTCTCCCAAACCTGCAACAACATTTTTTTTAATCAAACTAAGATGTATTGCATAGACTCCTAAATTAACCAATGGCTTTAATTAATTATTAAATTGTGTATCTATTGTAAGAATATTATTTACGGTTTTGGGCATGTACGTGAAAATAATATTCTTATGAATAATTGTATTCTTGATAGTTCCAAATATTAGAACGGTTAATTATTTGACGGCAGATTTAATTGAAGTTTTAATTCTTGTTTTGCCATACAGATATCACAGTATTTAGCCCATTTTTCACTATGATTCCATTGCTCCAATCCAGTTTGCTCGTATCTTTGGTGAGCCATTTGTAACATTCGTCTTGTATCATGTTTATACATGAATTGCTTCAATGCAAACAATTCTGGGATTGTAAAATATTGGCTCACTGTGGCTGTATACTGTGTAGCATCTCCGCAATCTTGCATAAATTTATCCAGTGCCTGTAATTTCCATTTTGCAATTGTTTCTTTATCCACATTAGAATTGTCTTTTGCCATCTTTAGCCTATCATCATATTGTTGTAGTAAGAATTCTTTGTTGTCATAGTATATCGGACTACCAACATATGGAGTACATATGAATGGATTAATTTCTATATTATTTCGCATCCAAAACGTTACTGTTTCCATTAAATCGTTAATGTTTTCATGTGGATTTCCGATCATAAAAGTCGTAATGGGACGGAGTCCTACACTTTTCACAGTGTCGATTGTTTTTTGTAAATGTGTTTGCGTTTGGCCCTTTCCTATGTCTTGACTCAGGACTTTGTCCGAAGCAGATTCGAATCCAAACGAAATAAAAGCACATCCAGCATCTTTCATGGTCTTCACAATAGTGGGCTGTACAGCAACACTAGGTGCATCACCTAATGTTCCCCATTTGACTACTTCATTCAATCCCTCTTCTACGTACAGTTTGCAGAATTCCTTTGTCCATTTTAAATTGCTAGTCATATTCTCATCAACACAAAATACAAAATCTACACCATATTTTTCTCGCAAAAACTTTATGTTCTCAACCGCATATCTTACTGTAGGCCATCTAGCAGGTAGTTGAAATGTGTCATTGTCTTTGTCAACTTGCCTTACGATTTCTTCTCCCTTCTTTCTATCACCTGCTCCATAAATATTCTGTATATCAATACGTGACATTCCATTATGAGAGCAGAATGTACATCCCCTAGGGCAGCCTCTTTCCCAAACTACATTTACTCTCTTTTTAGAATTAAATGATTCTACTGACATCGGAAGAGATGAATATCTAAAATAAATATCCATTTCTAAGAGATGGTAAGCAGGATATGGAATTGTATCTAGATTAGAAATTAATGCTCGCGGTTGTGTAAACTTGATTTTTCCATTATTGTTTAAGCATAATCCTTTAACATTTTCGAAATTTCGAGTACCATGATTTATTTCATCATAAACTTCTGCAAAGGTTTCCTCCCCTTCTCCTACACATATCATATCAATATCTGGGACAAGTTGTAAAATTTCATCTGGATTATAAGTTGCCCAACCACCACCACTTATCAAAGTACAATCAGGACATGACTTTCGTATTATAGGTACTAATTGTTTGATACGGCGATATGCTGTAGTAAGACCACCTATTCCTATAAGATCCCATTTTGCAAGACCTATTTCCTCCTCAATTATTTTTGTAGGTACTAGTCTACCATCATAATTCATTCTAAGTGCGTTTAAATCTAGAATTCCAACTTGAGCGCCTTTTTGTTCTGCAATTGCACCTAATATGCCAGCCCAAAACGGAATATCAAAAGGTTTGTCATCTAATCTCACTTCTGGTACTATTAATAGAACTTTCACACACAAACAGTTGCTAATTTCTTATTTAAACGAATCTGAGTAAATCATCTACAATTACAATCATTTTTTGTACATATTGAGAAACTTGATCAAAGTTGTACATTTTATTCTCTCACCAAAGATTGATCCTCCTTCAGTAGCGTTAATAGTGTTAACCCATGACGGTGAACGCAAGATGAATTCTTTTAATGCTTTACTATAATATTGAAATATAGGATCTAAGATGCAAGTACAATCAAATTCTGGATTGTAAATTTTTGGAAATAATTGTTGAAATGCAGAACTGTTTTTATTCATTTGTACTAAAGGATGTGTATAACCATGTGTCATTATCAATTCCAGAGGATCGTCTTCATTCCATCCATGATTTATTCCAATGAGTGCAACTGTAGAACATTTTAAAATTTGCCAACTTACAAACCAAGATGAGGTTCCCACGTTTCCCCCAGTTTGTATTGCAGGCAAGCCATTAGGATGATTTTTTGCTCTTACCATTAATGCAGATATTTGATTAAATGATTTTTTGCCCTCGTCATAATCAAACAATGGGTGAAGCCAATGTATCTTTATTCCTGCTTGTCTTGCACGTTCAACAGTAGATGGTTTGATAACAGTTGAAAAAATTCCTTTTATTTTTGAGCCATATTTGTCTACTATTTTATCATCATAGTATTTTCTAATTTCATTTCGTGAGTCTATTGTAACAACATAAAAATTTGTAAACTTTTCAGGTGTAACTCCTGCATTTAAGGCAGTTATCAGTGCTCCATCACAGCAAACTATAGATCCCTGATAATCGCTATTCGCAAGCAATTCCAGATGATTGTATTTTTTTATTGAAGGACCGCGTCCTATTACTATAGCAGAATGTTCTTCTTTTTTGTAATTTGGATCTTTGGTAGGACCCAGTTCTTTTACAGATGATTCGTTCCAGATGTTATTCAGATTTATAGAGAAATTTTTTACCCAATCGTCATAAAATTTATCATAGTAAACTTCCTCCCATTTTTTTTCTATTTCATCTTGTGTAGACTTTATAGAACTGGTAAAAAAATGATTGAACCATTCATCCCATCCTTTCTCACCAAAACCTGCCTTTTTCTTTAGAGACAATATCTTTTCTAGCGTACTTTCATTAATTGAAAATTCAACATCATCTGACATTTCTACACTAATTGATTTTAAATGATTTTAAATGGTTATTGGATTTAGAGTTCCTCTAATCCAAGTTCGTTTTCTTTTTTAGTAGAACGAAAAATCATAAATGAACCAGATGCACCAGTTTTACTCATAAATTCTTCAAATTCTGATTCAGTAAAATCTTTTTTAGGATCATCATTATTTTGCACATCTTTTTTGATTTCATTATTTTTTTTAATATTAAAATTTGCCTTCATCTATAATAGATTGTCTTTATATGGAATATTAAGTTTTAGTAGATGATTATAATATGAATATTTTTCATGATAAAATTTGTATGCTGAATATGATATAAAATGAAATAGTTTGTAATTAGCAATATAAGATCATTCTAGTTAGTTTTTTTATTTCCTATTTGAATTTCGAGACATTGTGGACATATACAGTCTCCAGTATCTTTGTAATCCATTACAATTGGAGGTAGTTCATGACACCAACATGAGGAATTTGTCTTGCATGGAAATTTTTCTTTACATGATGGACAAATCTTAATTTTCATAATTATATTATTAGTTATTTGAATATTTTAGTATGGCTATTCTTTATCTCAAGTAATGTTTACTCCTTTAAAATCAAATAATTTCTATAATACTTTTCGATAAAATGACAAACTATATCTTATATAATAAAAAGTGGATATTAATTAAAATGAGTAGTAAATCTTGTGCCATATGCAAATATTCAAAATTTGATCAGATTTCTTCGCATGTAAGAGATTCAATAAAACACAAGATTTTAAAATGTAGAAAATGCAGCCATGTTCAACTATATCCAGTACCATCACCAAGTGAAGATAAAGAATTTTACGATAAAGACATGCAAAATAAAAATATCAAATTTTATGGGAATATAGAAGATCACAGAAGAAAAAGCATAGATGATACGATCAGACGCGTTAATTTTATCAGAAGATTTACTCCAAAAAATGGAAAAATTTTGGAAGTTGGTTCTGGTCATGGGTTTTTTGTTGAATTGATGCGTAAAAAAAAATACAATATCACTGGAATTGAAATTTCGATAGAAAAAAGAATGATGTCTAAAAAGGTAACAAGAGCAAAAATTTTAGATATAGACATAAACATGCAATCTCCTGATATTGGAAATTTCGATACCATTGTGATGTTTCATGTTTTAGAGCATATTGCAGATCCAATTAGTTTCTTAAAAAATGTAAAAAAATTGCTTAAACCAAAAGGGAAGTTGATAGTAGAAGTACCAAATTACGATGATTTTCAGCTCGAACTAAATAAATCATATAGAGAGTTTTATTGGCAAAGAGCACATCTTCATTATTTTACTCCAAAAAACTTGAGGTGTGTTTTTTCTTTTGCTGGGTTTAAAGCCAAAATTTCTGGAGTACAACGATATAGTATAGAAAATATGATTAGCTGGAAATTAACAAATAAACCACAACTAAATGAACCTACATACAGTCTTCCTGAACCGTATGAATGGATAGAAAAATCATATAAACAAAACTTGGAAAAAAATTTGAAATGTGATACGATTATGTCTGTTGGCACAGTATAGAAAAAATCAATTTGAAAGATGATAAACATTCTAAAATAGAAATTGATCTGAAAATAAACTCGTATTATGATTTATTGTTTTTAAAATAATTCAATGTTTTACTCATTACTTCCATCTGAATTGCTCGCTCTTCTTCATTTTTCTGATTTGTTGTAAACAACATCAATTCTTTTTGAAGTGTTTCTGCTACTGGAACGTCACCATAACCAATTTTGTTATCTCTAAAACATGGTTCATTTTTGACTAATTGATGTGCTGCGTAAATTCCATCTCCTCCAAATTTCATATACTTTTTCCTAAAATCATGCCATTTTATTCCATAGTTTTGACCCATAAATCGTGCTGCAAATGTCCAATAGGTATTAATGAATCCTGATTGCACTTTTTGTGGTAATAACAATTCAGAATCTTTTATAATAGACAAATATCCTTCTGCCATTTTCATTCTCAGGTTAACAAATTCATCTATTCTTTCGCATTGTGCAAGACCAATTGCAGCACATAATTCTGGCATTCTGTAATTATAAGCCATCATGTTATGGCGTTCATAATTAGGATCTTGGAATTTGCTTCGATCTATTCTTACTTTACCTGTGGAGGCACCAATATTCTTGAATCCAACCCCGCCAAACTGCCTCATTTTTGTAGCTAAATCTTCGTCATCGGTAGTAACTATCCCACCATCACCTGTTGAAAGATGTTTTGAATTTTCAAAACTCCAACTTCCAACATGCCCAATTGTACCAGATTTTCTTCCTTTATCATCTCTTGCCAAAAGACATTCTGCACAATCTTCAATCACGAATAACCTGTGCTTATTTGATAAATCCATAATCTTGTTCATATCGCACATATTTCCATACATATGAACTGGCATAATCGCCTTTGTTTTTTTAGTAATTTTTCTTTTTACATCTTCAGGATCCATCAAAAAAGTGTCACGTAAAACATCTGCATATACTGGTGTTGCGCCACATTGCCACACAGAAAAACCACACATTGCAACAGTAAGTGCTGGAATAATGACTTCGTCACCTGGACCAACCCCAAATGCATTCAAAGCCATATGAAGAGTGGAGGTTCCAGAGTTTGCAGTAATGGCAAATTTTTTATTGTGTATTTCAGCGAATTTTCTTTCTAGCCTCTCATTCATGGAACCTGATTCAGAAGCCCCAAAACCATTTTTTAGAACTTCATCCACGTATTTTCTTTCGTTACCATTAAATTTCCAACCTTTATCTTTGATCATTTTACACTCTCATTAAATTTTGCTTGATTTTTAAGGAAATCTTGTTGTCGATGAAAGTTTATTTCTGAAATAGATTTATTTTTTTCCAAGTAATCAATTATACCTTTACCGCTTTCTAGAATATCTACATTTTCATATAATTTTCTAAAAAATGCCAGATCTTCTTCATAATCTAATGTAAGTCGGATATTTTTATTACATTCATAATCTTTCAACTCAATTTCAGAAATTGGTAGATTGGCTTTTTCAATATATTTTATAATAACATCAGTATTAATCTCATCATTTGGTGCAACATTATACAGTTTAATAATCGCATTACGACTCATCGCATAGGTAAAAAAACCAGTAACGATGTTTTCTGGATTACCAACAATATCTAATTTATTGGATTTTAGTTTTAACATTGCACGTAAACCAATATCATAATTACTTGACAAATCATCTCCATCAAGTAAAAGAGCATACTCTACACTAAATTTGCTAAAACAGTCATACCATCGTTTTAGTTTATTTAGTAAAGAACCTCTGAAAATTTGTACATTGTGTTGTTTAGCAACCTCCTCAAAAATATCATCACTTACAGCAGTTGAAGTTGCGATTATTACAGGAAAATCTGTTTTTTTTGCTCTTTCAATAACAATATCAATAGAACGCAAATCTCTTTTGATTTTCATAATTGCTTTATTAGGAAGTCGTGAGGAGGAATTACGCACTGTTACAATTGCCGCATCTTTTATGACCATCATAGCATCATTTGAATTATTTGTTATTTAACGAATCCATTCTTAATTTATAATAATTAATATCATGTTCAACCATAGTTTTTACTAATTCTTTAAAACTTAGTTTTGGTTTCCATCCTAATTCTTTCTTAGCTTTAGATGCATCGCCCACTAATTCTTCAATATCGGCAGGCCTCTTGATTGATTCATCGATCTCAACAAAATCATTCCAATCTCCCAATCCGCTATATTCAGCCGCCAAAGTAAGAAATTCTTCTAGCGAATGTGATTCTCCAGTTGCAATTACATAATCATCTGGAGTTGGTTTTTGTAGCATCAACCACATTGCCTCTACATAATCTCCTGCAAATCCCCAATCTCGTTTTACATGTATATTTCCTAAATGAAGTTTTTGTGTTTTTTTAAATTTTATTGCAGCAAAAGTGCTAGATATTTTTCTTGTTACAAATTCTAATCCTCTTAATGGAGATTCATGATTAAAAAGAATCCCACAACATGCAAAAATATTGTACGCATCTCTATAATTAACAGTCATATGATGTGCAAAAACTTTTGCAGCTCCATATGGACTCCTTGGTTTAAAAGGCGAGCTTTCATTTTTTATTCCGGGATAATTGCCATACATCTCACTAGTTGAAGCTTGATAGAATTTAGCATGTGGCGCATATTCTTTTATTGCCTCAAGAACGCGTATTACTCCAATACCTGTAACATCTGCCGTAAGAATTGGTTGTTGAAATGAGGCAGTAACAAATGACTGAGCTGCCAGATTATAGATTTCATCTGGTTGAGATTGTTTAATTGCTTGTTGAATAGAGAGTTGATCTGTGAGATCAGCTTTAACTGTGGTTATTTTTTCAAATGTGTCCATCTCTTCTAATCTTTCAAATAATTTGTGACTTGTTCTTCTAAAAGTACCATAAACATTGTATTTTTTCTTCAAAAGAAAATCAACCAGATAGGAACCGTCTTGTCCTGTAACTCCAAAAATTAATGCATTTTTCATCCTACAACCAATCCATTTTCAATCACCTTATCTAAAAACTCTTTAAAACCTGCTCCACCATGTTCATGGCCTTTCCATACTTCGATTGCAAAGCTAGTGTTTTTGTATTTATTTAAGATCGGTATTATTTTTTCGAATGGTAAATCACCTTCACCAAACTGCAATCCTTCACCATCTATTCCTCCAGCATCTGATAAATGATAATGATCTACATAGTTTTCTATTTTTTGTAATTCGTCCACTAATGATAATTTTTTTGTGTTACAATAAAGTTGAGAATGACACAAGTCAAAACATACACGTAGTCCTGTTTCTTTACAGTAATTTACCATTTCCGAGGCATCAAGAAATACATTGCTATTCCATCTGCCACCAAAAAACCAAGCATAAGGAGGCATGTTTTCTAAAAGAAAGTTCACATTTTTTATATCTAGGTATTTTACTGCATCTACTAGTTTATCTTTCATTTTTTGAATCACAGAGGGATTTAGTTCATTTAATGAATAACCGCCAGGATGAATTATTATTGTAGGTTTACCTTTAAAGTGTTCATTAAAAGAAATTGTTTTATCAATAGCTTTTTGAATTAATTCTAGTGTTTTTTCTTGTGAGTGAATTTGATTGGTTTCTTCTAAACTCACAATGTCCAACAATTTTCTGTTAAAATATTCATAACAATGCACTATTAATTGCTGGTCAAAATTTCTATCTATATTCAGATTTAAATCACTATCAGAAAAATGAAATTCAAGTGTTTTAGGATTAAATTTTAACATATCATCTAGATCATGTTTTCTTACTTTCATGCCTAGAATCATTTTAGATCTACTGGTAACAGATATTGCCCCTTTTTTATATTTCTGGTTGATTTTTTTCCAATTATATCATAATAGTATTGTGGTGAAAGTCCTTTTGCTGGTCCTTTGATTTCTACATTTTGTTCTGAAAAAATATCTCCTTCATGTATATCCAGTGAACAAATGATGCTTTTACCAAGTACCTCACGTTGCAGAATTTCTCCTCTAGTCATTTTCTTTATTGATTCACCTTTTGCCTTTTCGGATTCTCTAATGTATTGTACAAGATTTTTAAATTCGTCTGGTTCTAATGATGCAGCTTGGTCTATTCCTTCCATAGTTTTATCCAAGGTAATATGACGTTCAATCAATACAGATTCCATATTTGCGGCTGCTAGAGAGGGAATAATTCCAGGTTCATGCCCACTATAGCCAATTGGAACATCAAATTTTGTTCTTAAAAGTGGGATTAGATTGAGATTAAGTAATTCGACTGGAGAAGGGTAAGTACTATTACAATGCAACAAAATAAAAGGAATGTTTTCTTTTTTTACAAAATTGACTGTTTTTTCAATTTCCTCAAGTGTTGACATCCCCGTAGAAATAATTAGTGGTTTTTTTGCTTTTGCAACGTAGTGTATTAATGGTAAATTTGTCATGTCAGCTGATGCAATCTTGTAAGCTGGAACATTAAATTTTTCAAGAAAATCTACACTGTGAGTATCCCAAGGTGTACACAAAAAAGGAATTTCTTTCTTCTTACAATATTCAATTATTTCTTGATATTCCGATTCATTAAATTCAACTTCCTTTAAAACGTTAATTAATATCTCAAGTCCTTGGCTATCCAAATTTGGGTTTTCTAAAACATCATTTTTATAGATACTTTCTAAAGATCTTTTTTGGAATTTTACTGCGTCAGCACCAGCTTCTACTGCAACATCAATCAGTTTTTTTGCTAGAGGTACTTGACCATTATGATTTATTCCAATTTCTGCAATTACATAACATGGCTCTCCAATACCCACTAACTTATCTCCAATTCTAATTTTATTTTTGTAACTGTATTCCAATCCTTAATCACTACAGAGAGACTTGTTTTTGTTTGTTTGCCATTCTACCATAGATTATGCAACTATTTTCCTTTTTTTATAATTGCTTTATTTGAAAGTCATACGTGTAAGATTTGAAAAGACGTAGCAATTTTACCATATAGAATAACCACCGTCTACAACAATTGCTGCACCTGTAACATAGCTAGATTTTTCACTGCATAGATAATCAGTCAAGTCATTCAACTCATTCTTTCTCATCATACGTGACATGGGAGTCAATTCTGAGTATTTTTTAACAAATTTACTGCTTTGATTTAGGAAAGTCCCACCTGGTACAAGACAATTTACTCGTATATTTGGTGCAAAATGAACAGCTAGATATTTTGTAAGATGTATTACACCAGCTTTGGATACACAGTAGCCGATATCCTTGTGTGAGCCCTCATACATATCAGGTCTTGAGGAAACTATTCCCAAATATGATGAAAAATTAACAATTGCTCCTGTTTTATTATTTCTTGCAAATTCTCTGCAAACAGAAAATAGTGCTGTCAAGTTAACTTCCATATAATTGGAAAATGATTCTAATGGAATATCAAATACAGTTCTTTTTTTCCTTTCAGCATTTACATGATCGTTTAATGCAAAACAATTTATCAAATAATTTGCATGGTTATTCTTAAACCATTTTTTTACAAATTTTTCATCAGTCAGATCATGTCCTAATTCAAGATCTAATTTGTAAATTTTATTGTCCTTTTCAAAAAACTTACAAATTTCAGATCCTAGAAGACCTTCAGAACCAGTAATTATTATTTTTCTCATCACATACACTCAACTCTTTGTTTATTGATTTACCTTTCTTTTCTCAACTAATTCAATGATTTTATTACAGATTCGTTCTCCAGCACGTCCATCCCACCTGTACATAAATTCCCTAATGAAATTTTCACGCTTTTGTTCTAATGGAAGATCAGACAATAATGCAGTATGAATTGATGAAACTATTGAGGATGGCTCTTTACAATCAATGGCTAAACCTTGTTCCAAAAATACGTCTCCCTGAATATTGAAAAAATTACATATTATAATTGGTCTTTTTGATAACAGTGCATAAACCTCGGCAGTGCTGGATTGAAAAGATACTACTACATCAACATCTTTTAGAAAATCCTGGATATCGCCCTTCTGGTAAACAGGTATCGATGAGTCTATTGAATGGATCAGCGATTTATAATCCGAGAGAACCGAAGACGAAGGATGAATTTTAACTGTTAATGACATTTCCTTTCCATTTTGTACAATTTGTTTAACAGTTTCTTGAACAGCATACTCTCTTTGCTTGCTAGTCCAAAATCCATGTTCGTACAATGTTGAAGGTGCAAATAATACACGAATAATACCATCTTTTTTGTCTGTATCTTTTTGATTTGACATTTTATGAAAAGCTGCATCATAAATTGGATTACCAGTTACAATAAGGTTTGATTTGTTAAAACCTAAATCAAGTCTTTGTTTTATGAGACTTTCATTTTCCAAAAATTGTATGGTTTCACTAGCAAATCTTGGATCAAGTCGATCAGAGAGAACAAATTTCCAAATAGTAAAGAGGGATTGTAATCTGTCTTTCTTTAAGACCATCATAGTTCTTAACATGAAAAGATATTTGTAAATGTAAAATCTACCCCTTCGCATAAATTTCTTTTTTTGTTGTTCTGTATCAGTTGGAATTGAATCTTGAAAAAACCGGCTTAAATTAGATATCATATTTTTAGTGGCACTTTTTGCAATCCAGATGTTGCTGTATACCACACAAAACACTGGAATATGAAAAACTTTGGCAGTTGAAGACAAGGCATAATCAATAAACTGCCATGTCTCGCTTGCATAGATGATATCAGGTTTTTCCTTTTGGATTACATCTAGAGCATTTTTATAATTATGAATATCTAAAATAATGTTCTCCGAGTTATTTTGCTGTATTACAGGTAGTTTTTCAGGAGTATAAACCAGCCACATTATTTGTACTTTAGTTCTATTTTGTATAACTGGCAAAAGATTTTCAAAAAATAATGTGATAAAGGATTTAGTATCAGGCATGGTGTGTAGTGGAATTAAAATTTTTAAAATATCCATATTGCTTGTCATGTAATTGATCATAAATGGTTATTCATATTATCAGTAAAAAATATTGTAAGTTTAAATAAAATAGATATTATTTCATATAATTTTTATCTTAGATTTGAATTTTGCAGGAACGCCAATCCATAATTCATTTTTTGGGATATTTTTATTAACAAATGAGTATGCACCGACAATGGAATTTTCTCCAATTATTACATTAGGCATTATAGTACTATGGGTACCAATTTTACAGTTATTCTTTAAAACAATTCTTCCATGTTTTTTATCAATGGTAGAATTAGAATAAATTGAACAATGAGAACCAATTTGAACATTGTTACCGATTTCAACTCCGTATTGACTGTTTATGTAAGTAAATGTGCCAATGTCAAAATTCTTACCAAGTATCAGTTTTTCTGGATATTGAACTATGTAATTATATTTGGTTAGTTTGCTATGCTTAATGATCGGTTTTTGCCATTTTCTTTGTTGGTTTTTTTTCATTTGTTATCAATATGATAATTGTTTCTGGATTAAATTCTTATTCAAATCAAGTTTTTCAAGGAGACTTGTAATTTTCTTTGAAGCATTGCCAGTTCCATAAATATAGTTGTCAATTGAGTTTATAGTTTTTCTTGATTTTAATGCTTTTGATATTGTCCGATAAATCGTTTTTACTGCCGTATCTTTTATGTCAAATACGTTTTTACTCCTCTCTCTACCTTCTTGACGTGTTCCAATATTAATAACAGGGATATGAAAATAGCCAGCTTCTATCATGCCACTACTTGAATTACCAACTAATACACCACAATTTTCTAGCATTCCAAGATAGTCATTTCTTGGCATAGATCTATACATTTTGATAAAAGGGTATTTTCTAGAAAATAATTTCAAGGTTTCAAAAATCTTGTTGTTCCCAGCATCTGAGTTTGGTCCAATTGCAATAGTTATTCTTTTTGTCTTGACAATAGCATTAAGTATAGTTCGAATTTGTTTTTCAGCAAGCTCAGTTTGTGTAGTAACCGGATGTTGTAATAATAAAATTTCCTTTCCAGTAAACTTTATCCCATATTTTTTCTCCAGATTACTTTTACTAGTGATCTGTTTATTTGCAATTTCATCCACAGTAGGAGAACCAGTGAAAAAAACATATCGTGGATTTTCCCCCATTTTTATTATCCGTTCTTTACTTTTTTTAGTTGCTGCAAAATGAATATTTGATATTTTTGTAATAGCGTGACGATTGTATTCATCAATACCGCCAGATTTATCCCCTCCATGTATGTGCGCATTAGGAATATTCATGTGATAGGCGGCAATAGATGATGCCAACATTTCGTCTCTGTCACCTAATATCAGATTAATATCAGGTCGTACTTTGTTAAGAATTTTGGAAAATTCGATGATTCCTCTTCCTACTGCTTCTGACATAAAATATGTGGTATCTCCTTTTGGAATCATATCAACGGTAGCAAAAATTTTGAACCCATCTTTTTTAATTTCATTAATTGTTAACCCATGTTTTTTAGATAAATGCATGCCTGTAACTATTAAGTATAGATCTAATTTTTTACTTTTCAATATAGCATGTAAAATTGGGCGCAATATTCCATATTCTGCCCTTGTTCCAGTTGTGACTAAAATTTTTCTTTTTTTCATTTATAATGATATAAACAAGTTTTCATAATATTAGGTTTAATTTGTTATTTTATTAATCCCGTTCCCACTTTAAATTTGGGGTGCCACACTCCATCCCTATCTTGCTCAAAGAAATCATGATTATACCATTTGTCCATAATTTTCCAAAATTCTCTAGTTGATATTCCCACAAATTCACAAAATTTATCTAAAATTCCCTGATCTAATTTTTTATCAAATTCTTCAACAACAGGGATCATTTCTTCTCTGGTTTTTAATCCATATCTTATCCAACGGGAAGCATTATCGGTAGCTACGGAATGGGCAAATTTAAGGTACTTCAGATAAGGATTCAATAAATATGACAATGAGTCTATTTGGTCATAATTATCAATTGAGCCTTCTCTTTCATATTCATGTCCAAGGTGTCTAAAACCCCAACGTTTTGCTACTTCATAATTATGTACAGAATTCCAAGGCACAAAATAACTTAAATAAATTGGATTTAATCCAAATTTTTCGCATTCTTCAACTGATGGAGGAATAGTAGATGCCAAGTCCTTTTCTGATATTTGATTATCTTCAAGCCATTTTTTTGGAAAAGGTCTAACAACATCATTTGATGGTTGTAACATTGCAGATGGTGTTTCTGTATTATACTTACCACCATAAGTATAGTTTACATCTTCACCATATACTAACAATTTCACACCTAGCTGTATTGCCATGCGATAAGGAAATGCGTAGATTAATGAATCAACATACCAAGATGGCTGACCAAATTCCTCAAATGCTTTTCTAGTTAATATTCTAGTAATGTGCCTATTGGGTTGTAATACAATTATTTCACATCCAAATACATCAGAAATATTATCGAGGTTTTTTCTTCCTGTTTCAGTCCAATCTGTATTTCCAACTGTGAGAAGAACCGGATTCATTTTCATCACCTCTTTCATAATATAAATTTGAAAGTGAGAGTCCTTTCCTCCAGAAACTGCAATAGCACAGTCATATCCATTACCGTTACTTCCCCTATACTTATCACATAGAGTTCTAAGTTCTTTTAGTCTATTATTCCAATCAGTTGTTTTTTGTTTTTCAAAATTAATACATGCAATACAAATACCATTCTCATCAAATTTAAGTCCAGGTCTTGTATTTGGCATAAGACATTTTTTACAATATTTCATTTTACTCAGTTTTGTATTTCAACATATATATCGATTTCACTGTATATGGCATAAGAGCAATTATCATAACAATTGCACTATTAATTAGTATACAAATTAGAGATATATTTATGAGACAAAACACAACTATAATGCTTAATTCATGGTTTGATTTCTTCTAGCTATGTCATATGACCAAAAAGTGAATGAAATATGATTTTTTTAGTGGCTGAAATTGGTGTTAATTGGGACGGAGATTTAGATCTAGCAAATGAAATGATGTTAAATGCAAAAAAAACTGGTTTTGATGCAGTAAAATTCCAAGCATTTAATGAAAGCATAGTTAAGAATCATCCAGAAAATTCTCGTTTAATTAAAACTTCAATTTCTAAAAAAAACATAGAACAAATTGATAAATTATCAAAATCTATTGGAATAGAGTGGTTTTGTACTCCCATGTATGCCGAAGCTGTAGATCTATTAGATCCCTTTGTTAAAAGATTCAAAATTAGAGAGAGTGATAGTAGACCTATATTAAAAAATGAAACAACCTCCTTGTTCGAAAGAGTATTGAAAACGAATAAGGAAATAATCATGAGTAGTAATGCATCACCACGTACTAGCAAATATTTTAAAAATTCTCAAATAAAATGGCTTTATTGCGTTCCTAAATACCCTTGTGAATTAAATGAATTAGATTTCACAGATTTTAGAGATTTTCATGGTTTTTCAAATCATTCTCCTAGTATCATAGCACCAGTAACTGCAGCTATCTTAGGCGCAAAAATAATAGAGGTACACATTACATCTGATAAATCAAAGAATTTCTTTGATAATAATGTGAGTTTTAATTATTCTGAACTTGAAGAACTAGTTTCATTAATTCGTCTTTCTGAGAAAATAAAAAAATAATTCGAATAGATATATTAGATTCGGATTGAAATTCCATACATGAAACCCATCTGTTTTATAGGTGCCAGAGGAGGATCAAAAGGAGTACCAAGAAAGAACATAAGAAAATTAGCTGGAAAACCACTCATAGCGTACACGATAGAAAGTGCTCTTGATTCAGATCTCTTTAGTAGTGTAATTGTCTCTACGGAAGATAATAAAATTGCTTCCATAGCAAAAAAATATGGTGCTGAAATACCGTTTATTCGCCCAAAAAAACTCGCTAGTGATACATCTGGAATGTATGAGGTCATAATTCATGCAATAGAAAAATTACGTTACTTGGGATATGAATTTGACATTATGATAAATCGAGATTGTACTGTGCCGTTCATCAGAAATATTGACATCCGAGGGTCTATTGAATTATTAAAAAGAAAAAGATGTGACATGGTTTGTGGAGTTTATAGACAACATCACAATCCCTATTTCAATATGATGGAAGTAAATTCTAATGGTTTTTTGAAATTTAGTAAAAAAAAGAGCAGGAGGATTAAAAACAGACAAGATGCACCAATCGTCTATCAACTAAATGGTTTATTCACATTTTATGTTGAAAAATTGTTAAAATACAAAAGATTCTATATGCCGCATACACTTCCTTATGAAATTCTTCCTCCTACTGGTTTAATGATAGATACAGAATTTGAATTTCAGATAGCGGAAATGATAGCAAAAAATAAAATTAAAATTTAAATTTTTTTTATTGAATTTTTGGTATTACCATGCAGTCCAACCACCATCAACTATCACATTAGTACCAGTAACATAAGAAGAAGCATCAGATGCCAAAAATAACAATGGCCCATCATAATCTTCTTTGCATGCCATTCTTCCAAGCATTGTTTTTTCTGAGTATCTCTTAACAAAATTTTTGTCTTTGTGCAGCTTTGGATCAAAAACGCCACCAAGTGTAAGAGTGTTTATTCGAATGTTTTGTCTATGCCAATATGCAGCAAGGTAACGAGTAAGGTTTACCATGGCGCCTTTTGTCGCAGCATAAAAAGCTGGTGAATTCAGTCTACTTTTTCCATAAATCCTTTGATCAGCACCAGTAATGCCATATATTGAAGAGATATTCACAATTACTCCTTTTTTTTGCTTAGACATCACTTTACCAATTTCTTGGCAGCATAAGAAAAGGCCTCTCAAATTCGTAGTAATTGTTTTATCCCATAATTCCAAAGGATATTTTTCAAAAGGTGCATCTCTTTGTGGATGATCTCGTGGAATAAAATGTGCATTATTAACCAAAATATCAATTTTTTTGTATTTTGCTAAAACATCTTTTGTTAGTGTTTTCATGTCAGATTGCTTACTTATGTCTAGATCAAACGCAATTGGATGTGTATGATATTTTTTAGCTAAATCCTCTTCTAGGTTTTTATTTTGTTTATTTTTTATATCCACCAAAACAACATTTGCACCAGCTTCACTTAACACATGTGCAAATCGAGTTCCTAAACGTCCTGCTGAACCAGTGAGAATGATAGTCTTATTTTTTAAATTAAATAATCTATTAATAGAATTTTCTTTTTTCAATTTATTGTTATCACCTTCTTAATTTTTGAAGATTTCTTTATTGCCAAGGCAATTTTCAATACTCGAAAACCTTCCTCAATACTATTAATGGTTTTTTGTTTTGTTTTAATAGATTTTAGAAAATGAGACAATTCTTCAATGTACATATCATTGTTATTATAATTTTGTAATTTCAACTTTTCAATCCATTTTTTTCTTTTTACATTATACATTTTAACTGTATTAGTATCTAAATCCCAATAAATTGTCCCATCTGTTCCTAATATCTTACAACTTCTAACAGGTGGACTCTGAAAATAATCTAGGTGTATTTCAGCTATAATGTTATTTTGAAATCTTAACAAGGCAGCTGATAAGTCTTCTGCAGATATTTTTAGATCACTGAATTTTCCAGTAATAGAAAAAACTTCTTTAACATTACCAAAAAACCAATACAGATAGTCTATTTCATGTATACATGTCAATACTACTCCACCACCTAATTCTTCACGTGATGCATAGCTATTTGGATATTTTTCATATGGATGCCAATTAGGAAGAAATGAGCCATTCTCTACACGAACAGAGATTATTCTTCCTATTTCATTATTAGAAATAATTTTTTTTATTGCCTTTATACATGGGTGGAAACGAAAATTACATCCCATTAATGTTACGAGTTTTCTTTTTTTTACTAATTTTAACAAAGTTTCAACTCTTTCTATTGAGTTAGAAAGAGGTTTTTCTATGAACAAATTAATTCCAGCATTTGCCAATTTTATTGCGATCTTAACATGAAGACTGGTTACATTGGCCAGTATTGCAATATGTGGATTTTCGTTAAGACAGTCTTCTAAAGAATGGAGTATTTTACATTTTTTTCTTCGTAAAAAGCTATCATACTTACGCCTAGTGTAAACTAAAATTTCTACATCTGGAAAAGATGATAGATTATCAATATGACGTTTTCCAATAGAGCCATAACCTACAACAAGTGCTTTCAAACATCTTTCAAGTAAATAACAAGGATATTAGTTTTCAAATTCTAAAGTATTTGGTTTCTCATATCTTAATTACAATTGGAATGATAAAATTATCATTAAAATAAACAGGAAAAGTTATTATCTAATCCATTTTATAGGTAGCTGCGAAAGAATTAAAATGATTTTTGCACGATGTTATGACCAACAAAGACAAAATGACTAAATTGAACCCAATCCTCACTAAAGAATTAAAAAATAAAATAATTTTGATTACTGGTGGAGCTGGTAGTGTAGGTGCAGTTTTAGTAAAAAGTGTCCTAGAATATCCAATTAAATCTGTAAGAGTGTTAGATATAGATGAACATGCTTTATTTAGATTAAATCGTTCTGTAAAAGATGCTAGATTAAGATTATTGCTAGGTAGTATAACAGACAAGGAACGAATTGAAATGGCAGGCAATAAAGCAGACATAGTTTTCCACTTGGCAGCAATAAAAAACATTGAAATTTCTGAATTCAATCCCATAGAGACCATTGATACCAACATTAATGGAACTATCAACATGATTAAAATGTCAATACGAAATAAACCAAAAAAATTCTTAAACATAAGTACTGACAAAGCAGCTGATGCCTCAACTTTATATGGAACCACAAAACAAATTGGTGAAAGACTGACAAGTTGGGCTGGTGTTCATATAAGCCCAACCAAATTTGCCTCAGTGCGTTTTGGCAATGTAATTGAAACAAGAGGAAATGTGTTTGAAATTTGGGATGAAGAATTAAAAAATAATAAACCGCTTTCAATAACTGACATAACAATGGAAAGATATTTTTTTCACGTAAATGATGCTGTTAATTTTATTTTAGAATGTTTACCACTAGTTAATCAAGGGGAAATCTTTGTTCCAAAAATGAAATCTCATAAAATTAAGGATCTTGCCATGAAACTTTCAAAAAAACATAAAATAATTGGATTACGACAAGGAGAAAAAGTAGAAGAAGTTCTCATAACAAAGACTGAAAAAAAAATAGCTGAAGAAAAAAAGAATATGTGGATTATAAAGCAATATTCTTCATAAAATTTAGTTATTTTGATATTTAGACTCAAAAAATTCAGCTATAGATTCAACAAGGAATTCTTTTTCTTCAGAGGTCATATTTGGATACAATGGGAGTGTTAATACTTGTTGAGAAACACGTTCTGTTATGGGTAATGACAGCTTGCTAGTTCCTATTTTTTGCATATAAAATTCTGTGAGATGAATGGGATTAAAATAAATTTTAGAAAATACTCGTTTTCTTAAAAGATAATCATGTAAATCATCTCGTATTTTTTTATCAGATAACTTTATGGTATACATTTGGTAAATATGTTCATAATCTGAAGGCGGAGTTGGAACTCTAATCTCAGGATATTTTGAAATTCTAGAAGAAATATAATTTGCGTTTTCTTGTCTCATTCTAATAATTTTATTGAGTTTGTTTAATTGAGATATACCTAAAGCAGCAGTTATGGAGGACATTCGCCAATTGTATCCTAATTCCACATATTGTGATTCAGAGGGATTGTTGAAATATTCAGTTTTATCAACTCTACCATGTGAGCGTATTAATTTTATCCTATCATGAATTTCTTTTGAATTTGTTACTATTGCTCCGCCCTCTCCAGTTGTAAGTACTTTATTACCACAAAAACTAAAGATTGCCAAATCTGCTACAGAACCAACTTTTTTTCCTTTTACCGAAGAACCCAAAGATTCTGCAGCGTCTTCAATTAGTAAAATATTATTACGTTTAGCTATTTCTTGAATCTCAAAAATATTACATGACATACCTCCGTAATCCATTGGCACTATTGCTTTTGTAAGAGGATTTATCTTAGTTAAAATAGATTTTGGATCTAAACCATAAGTACTTTCTTCTATATCTGCAAAGTTTGGTTTTGCACCCACAAAAAGAACTGAATTAGCAGTAGAAATAAACGAAAATGATGGTACAATAATTTCATGACCATGCCCTATACCATATGCCAAAAATGCAGCGTGTAGAGCAGAAGTACCTGAATTTAATGCGACACAATAATCAGTACCAACATAATTCTTGATTGCATTTTCAAATTCTTTAATTTCTGGACCCATCGCCCAATTATTTCCACGTCTAACTATCTTTGTGATTAAATTCAAATCTTCATCGTCAGTGTAAATCTTATAGAGAGGAATTTTCCAAGATGAAACGCTACCATCTTCATTATTCAATGTTAAACAATAATTACACGATATAATTAACTCATACTAAAGTATAGAACCGTTAATTATTTGAGGAAATTTTTATTTTGGGATTTAATTCTTCACGAGATTTGCATACGCTACAATACTTAGTCCATTTTTCACTATGATTCCATTGCTCTAATCCAGTTTGCTCATATCTTTGATGAGCCATTTGTAACATTCGTCTTGTATCATGTTTATACATGAATTGCTTCAATGCAAACAATTCTGGAATAGTGAAGTATTGGCTCACTGTAGCCGTATACTGTGTAGCATCACCACAATCTTGCATAAATTTGTCTAGTGCTTGTAATTTCCATTTTGCTATTGTTTCTTTATTCAAATTAGGATTATCCTTTACCAGTTTTAGTCTTTCATCGTATTGTTGAAGTAAGAATTCTTTATAATCAAAATACAATGGGCTTCCCACATATGGTGTACATATGAAAGGGTCAACTTCTGCTCCATTTTGAATCCAAAAATCTACAGTCTCCATCAAGTCATTGATGTTTTCATGCGGATTTCCGATCATAAATGTCGTAAGTGGTGTAAGATTTGCTTTTTTAACAGTGTCTACTGTTTTTTGTAAGTGTGCACGTAATTGTCCCTTTTGGATATCTTGGTTGAGAACTTTATCAGATGCAGATTCAAACCCAAATGAGATGTAGGCGCAACCGGCGTCTTTCATAGTTTGAACAATAGTTGGCTGCACAGCAACGCTAGGTGCATCACCTAATGTACCCCATTTTACAATTTTGTCTAGTCCTTCTTTCACATAAAGTTCACAGAATTCTTTTGTCCATTTCAAATTACTTGTCATGTTCTCATCAAGAATTGAGATAAAGTCGACATCAAATTTTTCTTTTAACAATTTTACATTTTCAACCGCATATTTTGGAGAAGGCCATCTTGCAGGTAGCTGAAATGTATCATTTTCCTTGTCAGAAATTCTTACAAGTTTCTCTCCTTCTTTCCTATTTCCGTTACCATAGATATTCTGCAAATCTCCACGCGACATCCCATTATGTGAGCAAAAAGTACAACCTCTAGGACAACCACGTTCCCAAACAACAGATGCTCTTCTTCTTGAGTTAAAGGATTCTACTGATAATTGTAATGAGGAATATTTGAAATAAATTTCAGTTTCCATAAGATCATAGGCAGGATATGGAACTGTATTAAGATCAGAAATTAATGCTCGCGGTCCAGTGAATTTATATGAATCCTTATCACGTAGACATAAACCGTTAACTTTCTCAAAATCTTTTGTCCCTTGATTTATTTCATCATAAAGTTCTGAGAAAGTTTCTTCGCCTTCTCCTATACACATCATATCAAATTCTGGAACTAGTTGAAGAATTTCGTGTGGATTGTATGTACTCCATCCTCCTCCTCCGATAAAAATTGAATCAGGGGAATATTTTCTAATTAACGGTGCTAATTGTTTAATACGACCGTAAGTAGTAGTAAGACCACCAATACCTACCAAATCCCATCGTTCAAGAGAAATTTCTTCAGCAATTATTTTATTTGGTACGACTTTACCTCCAAAATTATCTCTAAGTGCATTTAAATCTAGAATTGCAACTTGCCCGCCTTTTTTTTCAACAATAGCTGCCAATATACCAGCCCAAAAAGGAAAGTGATTTGGGCCACTATCGATTCTTACCTCAGGTATGACAAATAGAACTTTCAATTACCTAATTATTGCCATTTGATTATTTAAATTAATGTTACAAGCTAAAAATACATGTGACTCAAACATGGAATTTTCCAATGAATTTTGCAAGTGTCATGCATAATATTCTCTTACCAAAGATTGATCCTCCCTCAGTAGCATTTACGGTATTAACCCAAGACGGTGAACGTAAAATGAATTCTTTTAATGCACTGCTATAAAATTGAAAAAGTGGATCTAAGATGCAAGTACAATCAAATTCAGGATTGTAAATTTTTGGAAATAATTGTTGAAATGCAGGGCTGTTTTTGTCTACAGATATAGTTAATTTAGATCTACCATGCGATATAATTTGTTCCCAAGGATCATCTTCATTCCACCCATGATTGATTCCAATTAGTGCCACTGTAGAGCATTTTAAAATTTGCCAGCTTACAAACCAAGAAGAGGTTCCTACGTTCCCTCCTGTTTGTATTGCAGGTAAGCCGTGAGGGTGATTTTTTGCTCTTACCATTAATGCAGCTATTTGATTAAATGACTTTCTCCCTTCTTTATTGTCAATTAACGGGTGAAGCCAATGTATCTTTATTCCTGCGTGCCTTGCACGTTCAACGGTAGTTGGTTTAACAACAGTTGAAAAAATTCCTTTTATTTTTGAGCCATATTTATCTACAATTTTATGGTCATAGAATTGTTTAACAAGATCATATGGATCTATTGTAACAACATAAAATTTTTGAAATTTTTCTGGCGTGACACCGGCACTTAGGGCATTTATCAATGCTCCATCGCAACAAACTATAGATCCCTTGTAATCACTATTTGCAAGCAGTTCCAGATGATTGTGTTTTTTTATAGAAGGGCCCCGTCCTATCACTATAGCAGAGCGTTCTTCTTTTTTGTAATTGGGATCTTTGGTAGGATCTAGTTCTCTTGCAGATGACTCAATCCAGATGTTATTCAGATTTATAGAGAAATTTTGTACCCAATCGTCAAATGACTCATAATGAAGTTTTTCCATAGTTTTTTCTATTTCATCTTGTGTTGATTTTGTATTAGAATCGCTAGCAAAAACATGATCAAACCATTCATCCCATCCCTTATTTTCAAAACCCGCTTCTTTCTTTAGTGAAAGCATTTTTACAAGGGTATTTTCATTAATTGAGAATTCAAAGTCTTTTGACATTTCTATAGTATTCTAATTTTTCCTTGATTTTAAATTGTTATTGTAATTATAATTCTTCTAATCCAAGCTCTTCATCTTTCTTATCTGATCTATATACCATAAACGATCCTTTTGCACCAGATTTTATAATAAACGCCTCGAATTCTGCTTGTGTTAATTTCTTTGAATCTTCATTATCTTTATTTTTTTCAACATCTACATTTGTTTCTAGATTTTTTTTAATGTTGAAATTCGCTTTCATTTATACGATATAACGTATTATGATATTTAAGAATGTAGTTTCAAAGTAGAAAAGAACAGGTCTTATTTTGAAAATTTAAACAAAAATGTTATTTTTGGATTAATTGTTCACTATATTTTCTCAAAAGGCATTCTTTACACATACAATCACGATCATCAATTTCATCTTTTGAGAGTCTAGACACACTAGAACACCAGCAATTCATTGAAGAATTGCACTCAAAAATAGCACTACATGTAATACAATTTTTTTTCAATGGAATACTATATTCTGTAAGTTAAAAATAGGTTTCCCTTTATATTTTTGAAAATATACTAAAATTAAAAGCTGTCTAATAATTTTGCAACTTCGTGTGATGCAATACCATGATTTGCTATAGAACTGTTTAGATATTTTTTCGAGTTTTCATAAAGTTGATTTGTATAATCTTTATCATATAGAATTTTCTTCATTCCGCTTTCTATTTCTTCTATCTTGGATATTGATAGAAATGCATTAGATTTTGTTAGTTGGTCTTCCTCGGTCCATTTCTCAATTTGGAGAGAAATAGCAGGTTTGCCAAGTATCATTGATTCTAAAACAACAGTAGAATTGTTAAATGTGATGAGCAGATCACAGGAATTAATTAATTCGATTAAACTTGCATTGTATAGAATTGGAATCGATGGATCTACTTCTTTAATTATCTTTGTTATATTACTTAGAGAGTCTGGTTGAGGATGTGGTTTAACTATCAACTGTTTGTCTGGAAATTTTCTAGCCAATCTACAGACTTCCCTTACAAAACTTTCAAATTTTATGTAAGCATCCAGATGTATTTGTTCAAAAGAAATTCTTCCAGTAACAGCAGTTGTGGCAAAGAGTATAATTCCTTTTGATTTTCCTGTACCAGCAGATTTAAAAAAATCATCATGTCTTGGACTTCCAGTTACTAGCAAGTTTTCTTCTTTGTTTCCATATGTAAGTGCACGTTTCTTCACTTGTGGTCCCCATAAAGCCTGTTTATCGCTAATAAAATGTGTATAACCATTTATTACTATTGCATTATACTTATCCCATATAACAGATGATAGATCAGTAGCGTGTTGAAGTAAAATCGATTTTACATTTCTTTTTTTAGAAAGAAAGATGATCTCCTTTTCTTCCTGAGCAGATTCAGCCCATTCAAATATTACAGATAAATTGAAAGTGTTAAACATTTCACTAGCTAATAAAATTCTTTGAACAGATTCTTGGAACCTTGAATTACAAATTTGCATGAATGATTCCTTAATGGAATACCACAAAGTAAATGAGAAAATAGAAAAAATTTCTTCGAAAACTGAATCTAAACTCCACATCTTTTCTAAGTTAGACTCAAGTATTTGAATTTCAGATTTGATTTTTTCATGAATATTTTTTTCAAAATTTTGAAGATGTATTATTTTACAATTTGAATTTTTGACTATTTTGAAACTTTGTAAATTCCAAATGGCAGGTCTGCGCTGGTTTAATAATAGTATATTTTTATCCAAATTAGACAATTCTTTTATAAGGATGTTATATTTCACAGGATCAAAATCCAATAAAAGAATAGATTTTTTGTGTATTTTATTTGGCTCAGGTTTTAATTTAAAGATCAAACTAATTGATTTATTAAAAAAATTTTTAATTTGTATGAAAGTATTTTTTGATATTGTAATAGAAATTGGATAAGAACCCACATTGTATTTTATGTTTATTTTATCAAATTGTGAAGAAGGTTGTCTAATATTGTGAGAGAATACTTGAATATTCTTATTTTCACAGATTCGTTGTAAATAGTCAGAAAGAAACGTATGCGATATTATTAATTTCGGGTTTTCTTTTTCAATTATTGTATTAATCATGGCGGCATCACCATATATTTTTATGAAATAATGTAACAATTCCATTTCTATAAGAGAGCCCAAGTTGATTTCTTGAAAAACAAGGAATTTCTTTATTAGCTCATGTTCATGCCAAATTTTCGTTATATCTATGGATTTATCATCTATATTCCTTCTATCTTCCATTCTAAGGAGATCTTCTGCTATCTCATGTGGTATGTTGTATTGATCGAGGTTCTTATGAGCAGCATAATTTAATGCGTATAATTTACAATCAGAGTATTTCGTCATTTCATTCTTAAGTTTTTCAATGTTAGTATTTCCTTCTATTATGAAAATTGTGGAGGTCATTTCCTTTTTTATAATACAGCAAGATTTACAAAAAATCTTAGATGAATAATACTATTCAATTTAATTTCCCTATTTCTTCCATTTTGACCAATCATAATCATCAAAAGTCACGTTTTTCATTTCATTATCATTTGGTTTCCATGCAATATCTGCTAATGCTAATACTCTTGAAATTTCACTTGATATATTCAGATGAGCTGAAGAGCAATTTTTTGGAACGTGTATTAAAACTGGATTATCATCACTTGATTCTATTTCGTTATATTTACCATTTTTATCTCTAACAATGAAAACAACTTTACCGTGAATACAAACAAAATAGCTGTTACGTTTAGTATGAAGATGCGGCCCTTTTATCTCTCCTGGATTAACCGAACTTACATATACCATTTTGGGATGATTTTTTATTATGTTATCCCAATCTCTCCAGACTACAGTCAATGTTCCATTAACATGTTGATCATTAGTATCTTTAGTAGTATGTTTTTCTAGATTTACAGAACTTATGGTACCTTTTCCCATATTTGTTTTAAAAGTTTGTTCAAATAAAAGTCTTGATTATAGAATATAGACTAGAATTTAAAATATATGAAATCTTCAGGTTTGCCGTCAAAAAACAATAAAATCAAAAGTGTAATTGCTACTAAGAATACAATCCAATACCTTAATTTATAATTAGATATTTTTTCTGGCAAGTTTATCTTTTTGTATGAAATATAATGTAATGAAATGAATAATATCATAAACATAAATGGAATTTTATGAGATGACAAAAACGGTATTGTATATGTAGTTTGAAAATCAAGAAAAACATATTTTTTCATAGAATAAATCATATAATCAAAATTATTTACTCGAAAAGCAATCCAAGCTAAAAACACAAAATATTGGGTAATGAAAACAGATAACATTATTCCAATCTTACTTTTGAAAAACACATGATTTTTAAGAATTGGAATTTTATCAACAATCATTTTATGTAATGCAAGATACGAACCATGTAACATTCCCCATATGACAAAATTCCAGGATGCACCGTGCCAAAGACCGCCCAAAAACATGACAATGAACAAATTCAGATATGTTCTAAGATAGGATCTGCGGTTTCCACCTAACGGAATGTAAAGATAATCTCTTAACCAGGATGACAATGAGATATGCCAGCGTCTCCAAAAGTCTGATGGTGAAGTGGCAAAATACGGTTTGTTAAAGTTAAGAGGAAGTTTGAATCCAAGAATTGTTGCGGCACCCAATGCGATATCGGTATAACCTGAAAAATCACAATAGATTTGAATTCCAAAGGCAATTGTGCCCAAAATAATGGTAAATGATTCACTTCCTACAGGATAATTAAATACGTCTTTAACCAATGGTGCTATGTTATCGGCAAAAAACATCTTTTTGAAAAACCCAAATGCCATCAACGTAATTCCAAATTTCAGGTTAGAATTGTGAAGTAAGATTTGTTTTAGTTTGTAAGTTGCTCCTGAATTTTCTAGTTTTTCTCTGAGTTGGGGCAAAAATTGATGTGCTCTCATAATAGGGCCAGCTACTAATTGAGGAAAAAATGCAACAAAAAGTGCATATTCTCTAAGACGTACTGGGGTAATTATTCCACGATAAATCCCAACAGTATAGGTTATTGAATGAAAGGTGTAGAATGAAATTCCAATTGGCAATGCCAAATTGAGTAATGGAAGGTGAGTATCTAGATTAAAGTAATGACCTAAAATATTGAATTGTGTTGCAACAAAATCGGAATATTTAAAGAAACCCAATAATCCAAGATTTCCAGCCAGACTGGTTATCAAAAGCGCTTTTTTTATTTTAATATTTTTTGCTTTCCAAATAGCCCGACCAAAATAATAATCCCAAATAGTTGTGAAGAGTAAAAGTGAAATTAAATAATTGCTAGAATAATAGAAGAAAAAGTAACTTGCAAACAGAAGAAATAGATGTTGAAACTTGCGATTTTTAATAATTACAATCATAGCTAAAACAACAATGAAGAAAATAACAAAATCAAGAGTGTTAAAAAGCATTATTGATTAATTCCTTCTAAAATTATCTTTGAGATATCTTTACTGTAGATTGAAGTATTATTGAATATGGCAATGTGTTGAGGATCGTACCATATGGACAGATCTTTGTATTTATCCTCAAGAGAATAAATTTTTACTTTGTAATCTTTTGATAAATTTTGTATCAGAGTATCAAATGAGGTCTTTTCAGAACTTGGCATCGCGTCTAAATAATATTTAGATTGGGGGGTAGTAAAAATTAGGATTTTGATGTTATTTTGCTGTAGTTTGGCTATGATTTCTTTTAATGCAATTAAATTTACATTTTTATTATAATCTCCAATTCCATTAAAAGATGCACCTTCTACAAAAAATGTGTTTTTTAATTCAGCGTCACTTTTAGGAACATCGTTTTTGCTATCATTAAAAAGTGCGTTTGGATATGGACGTACTAATAAAATACTTTCAGTAGATTTTTTTTTAATTGATTCATTTACATTATTTTCTAGTAATTTCAAGGCAGTTAGAGTTACAAGTTTTGGGTTTTCTATAAACCCAAGATCATAATTTGAAAGCAATTTTGTCGGTATTTCATTAAAAAAGTCATGTGCATCAGGCAAAAAAGAAGCAGGTTTACTTGCTAATTGCCCAGAAGGGAATGGATCCATAAAATCACGATATGAAATACCATAAACAACAATTTTGGGGTTAGATGAAATCAAAAGATCCATATTCTTCAATCTTTCTTTAGGGCTATCAGCACCTATTGCCAAATTATAAACATCAAAATCTTGATTATTTTTTAATAATTCCTCCTGAATGTAAGTAGTGTTTAATGGTTTTATGTGGCTAGACCCTATTAGATAAATTTTATTTCTGTTAGGATCTAAATGTTGTGAGAGAAATTTTGTTTGAGTTATCTTTTCTTGGTCTTCTTGATCTAATGCTTTTGAAAATTCTTTAGTGTTATTTTGAATTGAGTATTGTTGGAAAAAATCAACAACAAACAAAATAGAAAACGCTATAATAATTGCGCAGATAGCAGAGATCGCAATTTTTGCAGTAAAATTCAATCACTGTATATGACAAAATGTTTATTTATTTAGTATTCTATTACGAATAATTTTATGTTTTTTGCCATCGTCTGTATATTCAATAATGTATAATGTTAAATAAAGAAAACAAAACACGGATTATAGAATTTACTATGAAACTATTAGTTACTGGAGGATTAGGATTTATTGGTAGTAATTTTATTTTACATGTATTAGCCACGAATAAAAATTTCAAAATTACAAATATTGATGCAGAGCTCCCTGGTTCTAATAAACAAAATCTAATTGATTTACAGAATAATAAAAATTACAAATATGTAAAAGGCAACATAACTAATAAAAAACTAATTAACAAACTAGTTTCAAAAACAGATGCTGTTATCAATTTTGCTGCAGAATCTCATGTAGATAGAAGTATTTCCAATCCAAAACCGTTTGTAAACTCCAACATACTTGGAACCTATACAATCCTAGAGGCAATACGAAAACATAGGAAGAAACTCATCCAGATTTCAACTGATGAAGTTTTTGGCAGTTTAAAAACGGGCAGCGCCCCAGAAAGATATCCGTTTAATCCCTCTAGTCCATATGCTGCATCAAAAGCCTCTGCAGAATTACTTGTTCAGTCATATGTAACAACTTATGATTGCTATGCAATAATCACAAGGTGCACAAATAATTATGGCCCCCATCAATCTCCAGAAAAGCTTATTCCCAAAGTAATTTTTCTAGCAGAAAATAATAAAAAAATCCCAATATACGGAACAGGGAAAAATATTCGTGACTGGATATTTGTTCTGGATCATTGTGATGCTTTACTGAAGGTTTTTTTCAAGGGGGAAAAAGGCGAATCATACAATATTTCATGTTCCAATGAAATAGATAATCTGACAATAGTAAAAAAAATACTAGAAATCATGGGAAAACGAAAAGATCTAATTCATTTTACAACTGATCGACCAGGTCATGATTTTCGTTATAGCTTGAATTCTTCTAAAATTTACAAGGAATTAAAATGGAAACCGTCACATAATTTTGAGAAAGGATTGGAATATACGATAAACTGGTATCTTAGAAACAAAAAATGGTGGAAAAAGACTACAGCAAAAGAACTAGGTTCCAATCCTTGGAAAACTAGATAAGCTAAATAAAATAACCGATTATGAATTCATTGAAAGGCATAATTTTGCATGGAGGACATGGTACAAGATTAAGGCCCTTAACTCATACAGGTCCTAAACAACTTCTTCCAATAGCAAACAAACCAATGTCACAATATTGTATAGAATCACTTAGAGATGCAGGAATAACTGATATTGCTATCATCATAGGCGGTTTGGGTTCAAACAAAGTACAAGAATATTATGGCTCAGGAGAAGGATTTGGTGTAAAATTAACTTATATTGAACAAGATTCTCCACGTGGAATTGCTCATGCAATACGTTTGTGCAAAGAATTTGTCAATGACCAAAAATTCATAGTTTTTCTTGGAGACAATATCCTTAAGCGAAGTATTTCTGATTATGCAATAAATTTTCAACAATCTGATGCTAAAGCATCGATCTTACTTTGTGAGGTAAGTAACCCCACACAATTTGGTATAGCAGATGTTAAAGATGGAGTTATTAAAAAAATAATGGAAAAACCAAAGAATCCTCCTACAAATCTTGCAGTAACTGGAATCTATTTTCTGACACCTACAATATTTGAAATAATAGACAGACTCAAACCTTCTTGGAGAAATGAGCTTGAAATTACTGATGCTTTACAGATGCTTTTGGAAGAAGGTAATAAAATCACCTATTATATGGTAACAGACTATTGGAAAGACACTGGAACTCCCCAAGATATCATACATGCAAACAATGTCATTTTAGAAGACATGAAGCCGTATTTTCTTGGAAAAAAAGAGACGGATGTTTTTATTACTGGAAATGTAATGGTTGGTGAAAATACTTTACTTGAGACTGGTTCAAAAATTATAGGACCTGTAATCATAGGAAAAAATTGTACGATACATGCTGGAACGCAGATAGGCCCCAATACCAGCATCGGAGATGAATCTCACATAGCTAAATGCAATATTGAGAATTCTATAATAATGTCAGGTTGTAAGATTGATTGCGATATTAAAATACGAGACAGTATAATTGCATTTAATTCTGAAATTATATCAAAAGATGACAATAACAAAAACAAAATTTTCTTACTAGGTGAAGGTACTAAAATTTCACTTTAAGGTAGAAATAATTTCTGAGATAAATTTGAGAATGTTAAATAACCTAAGATTAAGCTAGACAGTAAGAACAGTTTGATAAAAGATCACTCTAATTCATTGGTAAGCATAGTAATCCTAAATTATAATGCAGGCGACTTGCTGATAAATTGTATCGAGTCTATTTTTAAAACAAATTATGATAATTATGAAGTAATTTTGGTTGACAATGCTTCTACTGATAAAAGCTATAAAAAATGCAAGGAAAAATTTAGCGAGATTCATTTAATTGAAAATAAAGAGAATCTTGGTTACTGTGAAGGAAATAATGTTGGCATAAGGAAAGCAAGAGGACAGTATGTGGCAATACTTAATCCAGATACTAAAGTGGAACCAAATTGGCTAAATGAACTTGTAGCAGCTCATAACAAATACGGAGAAGCTCTCTATCAACCAAAAATATTGGCATTTGAGAACAGAGTCTTTGAGAGTGCGGGTAACATGTTACATGTATTTGGTTTTGGCTATCCAAAAGGAAGAGGAGAGATAGATGAAGGTCAATATGGGAAAGTAGAAGTTATCGGATATGCATCAGGTGCATGTTTGTTTACATCTATAGAAGTGTTAAACAACATAGGTTATTTTGATCCATTCTTGTTTTTGTATCATGATGACCTAGAGTTAGGTTGGAGAGCCGCACAAAGAGGCATAAAATCATACTATATACCCTCAACAACTATCTATCATCTTGCTAGTTATAATTTGAGATGGAGTGCACAAAAGTTCTTTTGGTTAGAGAGAAACCGACATTATTGTTTACTGACTCACTATTCAAAAAAGACATTTTACAAAATGTTACCTGCTCTGATAGCTGTAGAAATAATGGTGCTCCTTTTCTATTTATCAAAAGGATTCATAGGTGCCAAATTCCGAGCTTATTCAGACATTATAAAAAATAGAAAAAAAATATCGGAGAAATATAAAGAAATAGAGTCTAAGAAAATACTTGCCGATAAAGAATTAATAAAAGATTTTCCTAATCATATGTTAGTACCTAATTTCCTATCAACTTCATTTGCTAACAGAATTTTTAATTCCATAATATCAAACTTGAGTAAAATTACAAAGAAAACATTATTGTAGAATCACATATTTAGAAAACATCATAGTCACCAAATGAAAAGAACCAGTTATCGTATTTCTTTAATTGTTCCATCCCGCTGTTTGAATCAGAATGAATTAGTATAAAGTGAGAGGATTGAGGTTTTAGGAATTTTGGTGCAATTTTAAAACCATTCTGACGAAGTAATTGGAATTCCAATGCAGAAGTTCCACATGTTGCAATTACAAATGATACTCCCAAATTCCAGAAATATTCAAGTGTTGCAATTAACAAGTCCTTGATTACTTCACTATTTTCATCAGAATCTACCACAAAGTCTACAATTATTCCAACTGATTTGCCATTTACTTGAGTTTTCCTTGCAATTGTGTATCCTTTTAGTATAGAGTTTTTCTTCAATACAAAGGTCTTGTACTTTCTTGTCGGATTATTTCTATATCTCCAGTTAAGAAATTCTTTTGTTCGTCTTTGAATAATAGGAATTCTTTTGCTTGCTTTTTCAGACAATATCTCAAAACTTTCATCAAAATCTACATCATAATCAGATATCATGGGATTGATCTTTCTGTCAACTTTCCATAAATTATCAAAAGGACGCAAAATGACATTCAAAGGAAAAGAAAAATAATCTGATAATCGTAATGGCCGAAATAAAATTGGCAGATCAACAATCTCAAATGATCCCTTCTTCATAAATGAGTTAAACGAGTTATCATTTGCAACTCCGTAAATACATGAAATTCCTTTTTTTACAGATTCTTCTTGAACGGTTGAAATTAGCTTAGAAAATATTCCTTTTTTCCTATAATCTGGATCTACGTATGAATTACATGATAGTGATGCTTTCACGATCTTTTGATTAACAATGATGCTCATTGGAAGTATAGATTCAACTCCCACAACAGAATTACCATTTTCATCATCTTTTGCAGTTATAACAATGGCGTTTCCTTCCGGGTTCTTCAAATATTGCCATTCAAAAAAATCGGGATTAGATATCTCTGTTTCACCAAAGATTTTTCGTGTTAGTTTTAGAATAGAATCCTTATCATATTCCAAATTACCAGACTGTGAAAATATCATATGGTTTAATTTTGATTACAATAAGATATGAGTATTTGCGAGTTCTCTGAAAGGATATAAACTTGATCAAATCTCAAAGAGTAACTATAAGATGAATCTCCTCGGAATAGACTTTGAGGATTGGTTTCACCCAGAACTTATCCAACGTCACATAACCGGAAAAGAAAAGAATCCCACGGTAATAAATGGTATAAACAAGATATTAGATTGGCTGCGTAAAAATGAAACTTTTGCTACTTTTTTTATCGTAGGAGAATTAATTGAAGCAAGACCTGAACTTTTGGACAAAATAACTAATGGCGGACATGAGATTGCATTTCACACCATGTATCACACTAGAATAGATGCTCCAAACTTTAAAGAGAAATTCATAGAAGAATTAAAGCTATTTGATAAGATTACTTCCAAGCGGTCAAAAGGTTTCAGAGCACCTTCATTTTCGTTAAACCACTCTAGTTCATGGTTAATCGATGTTTTGTCAAGTCATAACTATCAGTATGATAGCAGTGTAGTGCCTGCAAAAACAAAATTATATGGAATTCCTAACGCAGAAACTAAACCATATAGAATAACCAGTTCAACATTAGAACACAACGATCCAGTTGGTACAATAATCGAATTTCCCATGTTAACTACACGCATTATGGGGTATACAATTCCAGCTTGTGGAGGATTTTATTTGAGATTTCTTCCATTAAATATCATAGAAAGAGCAATCAAACATGAGAACAAACAAGGTATTCCTGCTACATTTTTCATTCATTCCTGGGAACTCACACCTGAATTAATGCCAAAAATTGATTTGCCTTTCTCAGACAGTTTCATTACATATCACAATCTTGGTAAAGCACTTTCCAAGATGGACACTTTGATAAAGAAATTCAAGTTTACTTCTTTTGAAAGATTTATTTCTCAAAAAGGCGTGTCTTCGTTTTAAAAAAATTTCACAAAATTAACTATTCATAATTTGTTAGTTATTTTCCTTCTTTTTCAAAGAATTGAATTGTTTTTTTTATCCCATCTTTTACAGGAACCTCGATCTTCCATCCTAGAGAACTCAGTTTTGTATTGTCCACTAGAAAATTTCCCACATCGACTTTTTCAGTGTATTGTGGAGGATCTATGTATTTTATTTTAGAACCTGTTAGTTCCTCCAACCAAGTTCCTATTTCATAAAACCAAGTTTTCTTATATGATGAGATCCAATACAAATTTCCAGATTTTCCTTTATTCATCAGAGTTTTAAGAGATGATACAACATCAGAAATGTAAATCACATCTCTAAAGAATTGTCCTTTGTTGTAAATTGTGACCTCTTTGCTTTTGTATGCTTGATATATCAAGAAATTCAGAGCGTTTTTTATCGGAGTTTCTGACTGCTCTCTAGGTCCAAAAGAATTCGTTATTCTAAATACAACAGTATCTAAACCATATACATTATGATATATTTTTGAAAAGTGTTCGCTTGATAGCCTATTGATACCATAAACAGTTGTGGGATTACAAGCCGTTTCTTCAGTAACTGGAAGTTGAGATGGTCTTCCTATTACAATGAATGTACTACCCAAGATAAATCTGCATTTTGGATTTATTTTCTTAATTTTCTCCAAAATGCAAAGAGTAGATTTTGAATTCACGTCCACATCATAGAGAGGATTATCAAATGATTTCTTATGGGAAGTCTCACCGGCCAGGTGAAATATAACTTCAGGATTATTATTTTCTATACTTTTTTCAAGTTGAGTAAAATTTGTAACATCGACATATTCCAATCGTATTTTGTCTAGATTTTGTATAACATTCTGTCTTTTGTCATCATTTCTTGCCAACAGCGTAACTTCGTGTCCATCTTTTAGCAATTCATCACATAGATGACTTCCCACAAATCCTGTTCCGCCAGTAATTAGTACTCTCATTTACTGCACCCTAAAATAATCAAAGATCATCATAGTTAGCATTACAGAGTTTGAATTTAATATTATCTCATATCATGAACTTATCGAATTTACAAAAATAGATAGCAATTGAAGAGTAATATAGAGTAAACAAGAAAAAATACAAGATATTGAAAAATGTAATTCTTAAAACTCGATTCAAAGGTGCCATATTACATGGCTTATACAATGAGATGATCAAGAATCCGCCTCAAGGCTATAAAATTCTGACACCAAGCGGGCAAGAAAAAAGCCCACTTACAAAAGTCACATTCCAAATAGACAATAATTTCTATAAAAGATTCTTGTATCAATTTGGTGCACTACCATATCTTACCATACAATTGAGAGGTGAAAAAATCGATTATAATAACTGTGATTTAATTTTTGCAGCTCAACACCTTCTCAAAACAGAAAAACCGTGGGTTGTTGATCTTGAATTTGTAAATGCACTTGCTGGTTACTGTAACATTTACTTGGTAAGAAATTCAATTTCAAAAAAATTGAAGTCAAAAGAATGCAAAGCCATCTTACCATGGAGTAATTGGGGTTCAGATACATTGCAAAATTCAATTAATTGTACAGCATTCAAAGACAAGATAAGAGTTGTGAGATACACAGTACCTCCTAAAAATAAAAGAAACTATGTAGGAAAATCTGGAATTCGTATGCTTTTTGTTGGCAGCATAAATCAATGTGGAAGAATGAGAGAGATGTACAAGGCGCTGTATGAAAATGTAGAGGCTTTTATTCAATTACAAGACAAATATGATGATCTTGAGCTTGTGATCAGATCAAGTGTTACTCCAGAGGTAAGAAAAAGAACAAGCAAGTATCCAAACATCAAGATAATAGACACTCTCCTGTCAGATGCTCAAATGGAGGACCTTTATCGCTCTGCCGACATATTTCCACATGTAGGATATGAGGCCTTGAATTTGTCAACTTTGGAGGCTATGAGTTATGGGATTCCAGTAATAGCAACCAATCTCTACAACATACCAGAAGCTATAGCCCATATGAAAAATGGAATGTTAATAGACTTGCCAGATTCTAGGTTATTTTACACCAAATATGGATGTCCAAATGAATATTCAAATCCTCCCATTGACACTATGAAAAAATTCAGAACGTCAATGATAGATAAAACCAAGGATTGTATGAGGATGTTAATTGATGATTCATCTTTACGTCATAGTATAGGAAGAGAAGCACAACATGCAATTGAAAGCGGGGAATTTTCAATGAAACATAAAAATTCTATTTTAAAAGAAATTTTTGACAGGGCCACAGGTTAAGTTAACCTTTGCATTAGGTGTTACTATATAAATCATAAAATGTATAAAGTACAATCTAAAATTTCCAATAATCATTTAGACAATGGTGATAAACAAATGGTTCTAATACCACTTGTACAGAAATTTTGCCATTGAACAAAAATAGCAGATTAAGAAACAGACGAGTTCTTGTTACTGGTGGTGCAGGCTTCATAGGCTCTGAAGTTGTAAGACAGCTACATGGTTTGGGAGCAAAAGTAATTGTGTTTGATAATTATTCTTCTGGTAGAAGAAGATATTTGGATGAAATTCTTGGTGTTCATCAGATCAAAGGCAACATTACAAATTCTGTGAAGGTAAACGAAGTTGTCAACAAATCTGATTACATAATAAACCTTGCAGCTTTGCCATTCATACCTGATTCATACTATTATCCTGCAGAATTTTTCAAAGTAAATGCAGAGGGTACTATTAACATGGCAATGGCAGCAATTAGATCCAAGCGAATCAAAGGTTTTGTTCACATCTCAACTAGTGAAGTATATGGTAGTGCCAAAACTGTTCCAATGTCAGAAGAACACCCAACTTTACCACAATCAACATACGCAACAAGTAAACTTGCCGGGGAAAGAGCGATATTTACTTTACATAAAGAGCATGGCTTTCCAGCTGTTATCATAAGGCCATTTAATAGCTATGGACCAAGGATAACTCAACCATATATAATTCCAGAAATAATAAGCCAGATGTTTCATAACAAGAATTTTGTGAAATTAGGAAATGTTGAATCATTCAGAGACTTTACATATGTTTCAGATACAGCTAGAGGAATAATATCAGCACTGACAGAAGATAAAGCGATAGGAGAAACTATCAACATAGGAAGCAACAAAAGTTATAAAATAAAAGACCTTGTATTGTTGGTAGCAAAAATTCTCGAGAAAAAGGTCAAGATAGTGATAGATAAAGAACGATTTAGACCATTTGATGTTCAAAAGTTGGTATGCGATTATCACAAAGCCAAAAAATTACTTGGGTGGACACCCACAGTACCTATTGACGAAGGTCTGACAAAAACAATAGATTGGATGAGGAACAATTCACCAGATTTTGCTACTCCTTTTGAGGGATGGGCAAAAACATACAGAATGAACCTAAGTCACAAGAAATGAAATCATGACCTCAGTAAAACCAACAATTATCAAATTAATACGAAAGAACTTTGAAAAGCGACACGAATTCATCCCTGGAAAAACTAGAATAGCTCTTATCGAGCCAGCGTTTGGGCCAGATGAAGTTATAGAAGCATTGGATTCACTGCTTACCACAAATGTTACAATGGGCAAGAAAGTAAAGAGATTTGAGCATCTTTTTTCAAGATACATCAAATCTCGTTTTTCATCAATGGTAAATTCTGGTTCTTCAGCTAATTTAGTTGCGCTATCAGCATTAACTAATCCTTGGTTCCAACGAAGGATTAAAAAAAATACAGAAGTAATAACACCTGCAGTCACATGGGCTACTACAGTATATCCTCTATACAATCTTAATTTAAAACCAAAATTCGTGGATATCAATTTAGAAAATTTCTGCATGAAAACAGACGATTTGGATAGAGCAGTTTCTTCTAATACTTCCTTGCTTTTGCCAGTACATCTACTTGGTAACGTTTGTGACATGTCTATTATAAAAGAAGTAGCTACAAAAAAAGATCTTCTGATAATGGAGGATTGTTGTGAAGCTCACGGCGCAGAATTTAAAGGAAAAAAGGTCGGAACATTAGGAGACATAGGAACTTTCAGTTTCTTTCTTTCTCATCACATCACCACCATGGAAGGTGGAATGGTAGTAACGAATGACGAATCATTGCACGAATTGTCAAAAGCATTAAGAGCATTTGGTTGGATTCGAGATCTCAAACTAAAAGAGAAATTCATGAGTAAATACCCGCACATAGATCCAAGATATTTATTTGTAAACTTGGGATATAATTTTAGGCCTTTAGAGATTCAAGGAGCTTTTGGCATTCATCAAATAGCAAAACTAGAAAACTTCATAAAAATAAGAAAAGAAAATGCAAGATATTGGAGTAGGAGATTTTCACAATATGAAGATTACTTCATACTAACTAAGGAAACTCCCCATACAAGGTCGGTTTATTTTTGTTATCCATTAACAATTAAAAAAGACGCTCCTTTTGACAGAAAACATTTGTTAAATTATTTGAAGACAAAGAAAATAGAAACGCGCCCAATAATGTCAGGTAACTTTTTAGAACAACCAACTATAGAGTTTATTCCTCATGCAAAGTATGGTAAATTAGAAAATTCAAAATTAGCTATGCGTAACTCATTTTTCTTTGGAAATCATCATGAAATAGATAAGCCCCAACGAGAATATGTTGTAGATGTGATAGCACAGTTCATAGAATGCAAATTGTGGAAACGATGAGCCTTTGTAATTCTTGAAAATCGTTATTTAGCGTCAACATCATTGAATAATAAATGGATTTGAAAGGGGAAAAAACTGTAGTAACAGGCGGATCAGGATTCCTTGGATCTAGAATAGTAAAATTCCTTGAAGAAAAAGGAGTAGAAGACATCACAGTACCACGTTCAGATACTTGTGATTTGAGAATTGCTGAAAATTGTGCAATGATTACAAAAGGTGTAGATATTGTATTTCATGCTGCAGGAAATGTTGGAGGCATAGGGTATAACAAAGATCATCCCGGTTCTGTGTTTTATGATAATATAATGATGGATACATTGATGATGGAAGAAAGCAGAAAGAATAACGTAAAAAAATTTATTGCTATAGGTACTGTGTGTAGTTATCCCAAATTTGTGGATGTACCATTTTCTGAAGAAAAAATTTGGGAAGGATATCCTGAGGAAACAAATGCGTCATATGGTCTTTCCAAAAAAATGTTAATAGTTCAATCAGATGCATATCGTCAACAATATAATTTTAAATCAATAGTGCTTGTACAAACAAATCTATATGGACCAGGTGATAATTTCGATCCCAGTACCTCCCATGTAATACCGTCCTTGATAAAAAAAATTCATGATGCAAAAATACTTAATCAACACGAAATTGAGCTTTGGGGAGACGGAAGCCCGTCACGAGACTTTTTATATGTAGATGATGCCGCAAGAGCTGCTATTTTAGCAGCTGAGAAATATGAAAAAAGCGAACCAATCAATATAGGAAGTGGTAAAGAAATTACCATAAAAGAATTGGCAGAATTAATAATTAAATTAATGAATGCAGATCTCAGGATAAGATGGAATACACAAAAACCAAACGGACAACCACGTCGTTGTCTTAATATCGAAAAAGCAAAAAAAGAGATAGGGTTTATTCCAATTGTGAATATAGAAGACGGTTTAAAGAAAACTATAGAATGGTATGAAAGACAGCAAGAAAATAACAAATGAAAATCTGGTGAATAACAGTCTACCATATTGTTTGAGCATTTAATCTGAATAGTATACTTATATCACACATGTATAGTCAATTCAGTAATTTTGATAGTAGTAGGAATACCAGCATATAACGAAGAAAAAAACATAGCAAGAATAATCGTAAAATTACAAGAAGTCGCTGACAAAATAATAGTATGTAATGATGGTTCTACTGATTCCACGGGAATCATAGCTGAAAAAATGGGCGCCGTTGTTGTAAATCATCCAAAAAATCTAGGATACGGTGCTGGTATTAGAAGTATATTTCTCAAAGCATCAGAATTAGATTCAGATATACTTGTGACATTTGATGCAGATGGGCAACATAGAGTAGAAGATATTCAGGCAGTATTAGAACCAATTATTAAAAACGAGGCAGATATTGTTATTGGATCTAGGTTTCTAAGTGGAAATGACAAAAATGTTCCAGCGTATAGAAAAGTCGGCATAAAAACAATAACAAATATTACAAATACTTCAACAGATCTGAACCTAACTGATTCTCAGAGTGGTTTTAGAGCGTATAACAAAAAAGTTCTAAAAGATATTGTTCCTTCTGAATATGGAATGGGTGTTTCAACTGAGATTCTTATAAAAGCTAGTAAAAGAGAATACAAAATAAAAGAAGTTCCAATAACTGTATTGTATGATGGTGATACATCAACTCACCATCCAGTTTCACATGGGATATCAGTAATACTTAGTACGATGAAATTTGTATCCATAGAGCATCCTCTAAAATTTTATGGAATTCCTGGATTGATTTTCTTGACAATTGGTTTATTCTTTATAGTATGGACTCTTGAGGAATTTACATTAACACGTCAGGTTTGGACCAATATTTCATTAATAGGTATAGGTTCCATAATATTGGGTACAATGTTAACAATGACTTCAATAATGCTTTACTCCTTGATAAATGTCGTAAGAGAACGTCGTAGTGACTAAAAAGCATATTACATGAAGTTAATGAAATTCATTTAATATGAGTAGTTGGAATAATATCAAAAATATTGTTACAAAATTCAAAGGTTTAACCACTATAGGATTTACAAATATAATAGCTAGTGCAATTTCTGGTCTTTTTTGGTTCTACATTGCTAGACTATTAGGGACAACACATTATGGTGAGGTTAGCTATATCATTGCAATTTCTGGTATTGCACTTACGTTTTCACTTTTTGGATCTGGTAACGCTCTTTTAGTTTACACAGCTAAGGGAGTGAAAATTCAACCTCCAGTCTATTTTATTTCTATTGTCGCAATAGCAATTGCGTCTATTGTATTATACTTTATTTTTTACAATATTGGACTTTGTTTACTAGTTGTTGGTAATGGAATTTTTGGACTATCTACACTAGAATTACTTGGTTTAAAATCATACAAAAAATATGCACAGTATTTTATCATTCAAAGAATTCTAATGGTGGTTTTAGCAATTTCTCTTTATTATTTTATTGGTTATAATGGTATAATCATAGGCATTGGTTTATCTTACTTTCCAGCTTTGATACAATTATACAAAGTATTTAGAGGCTCAAAAATTGATTTTTCTCTAATAAAACCTCGTTTCAGTTTTTTGTTTATTAGCTATATACTGGATATTTCAAGAACATTTGGGAGTAGTATTGACAAAATTATTGTTGCACCAATGTTAGGTTTTGCTCTTTTGGGAAATTATCAGCTAGGAATACAATTTCTTTCAGTTTTAACCATTTTCCCTAGTGTTGTATATTATTACCTAGTACCACATGATGCAAGTGGAAATCCAAATGCGAGATTAAAAAAGATTTCAATTGTCATTTCTGTCGGTCTTGCAATTCCATCAATTGTGTTATCCCCATTTATCGTACCTATTTTATTTCCAAAATTCACTGAAGCAGTTCAAGTAATTCAAATCGTAAGTTTGTCAATAATACCAATTACCATAAGCAATATGTACATATCGAAATTTCTAGGAAATGAAAAGATTAGAATTGTACTTATAGGAGCAGGAATATTCATTGCAATTCAGATTCCAACCATTTTATTGTTTGGAAAAATTTTTGGAGTCAATGGAATTGCTTTGTCATATGTTTTAGCAACAACTGTAGAAGCAATATATCTAATCACTATAGATCGTTTGTATTTCAAAAAGAGAATAATAAAGTTTGAAGATCAAAGTACAAAGTTTGAAGATCAAAGTACAAAGTTTGAAAATCAAAGTACAAAGTTTGAAAATCAAAGTACTACTAATAATAGAGTTTCAAACATTGATTTTATCGAGAGAAAAATTGAATTTTTAGTAAGAAATCCAATTATTTCTATTTTCATACTATGTACCATTGGTCTATTTTTCCGATTGTATTATTTTCCTTATAATGTTCCATTAACTCTTGATGCACTAAATAGTTATTTTTTCTATGCAAGTGATACCAGTATTTTGGGCCATTTCCCTACCAATCACATAGTAGGTAATAATGGATGGCCTGCATTTTTATCAATTTTCTTTACTATTTTTCGATTTGAAAATACGCTTGATTATATGACATTACAACGTCTCATAACAGTATCATTTTCTGTATTAACAATCATTCCAGTTTACCTATTATGTAGAAGGTTCTTTGAGAAACCATATGCGCTTATCGGAGCAGCTATTTTTGCACTTGAGCCTCACATAATTCAAAATTCTTTACTAGGATTGACCGAACCGCTCTATATCATTCTGATAACGTTGTCATTAGTTTTGTTCTTTAGTTCAAATAAAAAAATTACATATGCTTCATTTGCTATCACAGGACTTGCATCTCTTGTTAGAACTGAAGGTTTGTTCTTATTTTTCCCATTAATAATTATGTTTTATGTAAAGAATAGAAAAGGAGGAGGGGCGATAGCCAAATCTGCATTTGCGGTTTCCATTTTTATTGCCACAATAATACCAATGGCAATAATTAGAATCAAAAGTTATGGACAAGATTCATTGAGTAGTCGTATATCAGATGGTGTAACTGGTGTCTTGGCAACATCATCAGTTGGAAAAGATTCGTTTATTATTTTTATAAAAGGCATAATCAATATAGTAGAATTTACTGCGTGGTCACTAATTCCAATTTTAATATGTCTGGTACCAATAGGTATTTTTCTCATACTAAAGAAAAAATCATCAGAAAATATAACAATAATAGTAACCACAATTTCAATGAGTTTACCAGTAGTTTTTGCATTTTATTATCTACAAGATACACGTTTCATATACCCATTATTTCCAATATTTTGTATTTTATCAATTTTTACTATAAAGAAATTAGGAGCCAAGTTTAAAGATCAAAATATATTTTTGGTTTTAATTATTGGTGGCATTATTCTTTCATCAGGCATCTTTTTAGATATCAAAAAATATGATTATGAACATCAAAAAGAATCATTTGGCATTGCACAAAGTATTATCAGCATTGCAAAAGGAGTTAATGATTATTACCCCGATGATAGCTTTATCAAACCAGCTGAAATACCTCAAAAGTGGCCAGTTCTGAGTTCAACAATTCCAACAAACACAATCATAATTCCTACCCAAGGTTTTGATTCCCTAGAAAAATACATTGAATCTTCAAAAAGTAAAGGTTTGACTGATTTAGTTGTAGATGGTGCAAAAAATCGCCCATATTTTCTTAATGATGTATTTTACCATGATGAAAAATATCCATATTTGGTAAAAGTGTTTGATTCTTGGAATCATGGTTACAAATACCATTTAAAAATATACAAGATTGAATACCAGAATTTTGATCAGAATAAATGATGCACAAAAAATTATGTTTTCAAATTGCCTATAACCCAAGATATATAAATTTTTATGATAATTCCATTTCACAAGGTTTGATCAAATGAATTGTATTTCTTGCGGTAGTACGTCATTTACTCCCTATTCAGAAAACTCGAATATGGATTTACCCGTGTACAAATGTATAAAGTGTAATCTGTTAGTTACAGGTTCTACAGAAAGTGAGATCAGAGATAAATCAAAAAAGATCTATACCACCACATATTGGGAAGAACGAAAAGCAATTCAGTCTTTAGAGTCTAATTTTATGGATAAAACATCACAGTATAAATGGAAACATTGGAAGTCTCAGATTGAATACTGTAAACCATATCTGGACAATAAAAAAGATCTACTAGAGATTGGCTCTGGTGCAGGACAATCACTATTTTATTTTGAAAATATAGGATACATGGTAACTGGAATTGAACCAGATTCAAGAAATGTTTCTCTAATAAACAGCAAGTTAAAGCATGGACAGTGTATAACCGGTTTTGCAGAAGATTCGAATATTGATGGAAAATTTGATATAATTTGGATAAATCATGTTTTTGAGCATCTAATAAGACCCGATTTATTCTTAGTTAAATGTAAAAATAACTTGCGTGAAGATGGGATAATTTTCATTGAGGTTCCAGAATGCAAAAACCCCAAAATTTTAAATGAATCAATACGTGAGAATCCATCCACATTTCATTTTACGAGAGAAACCTTAACGAATGTTGTTAGAAATTGCGGATACAAAGTAATACGATGTGATTCATTACGTGTTCCAACACTTATTGAAGCAGGGATTTGGAGAATAATGAAAAAATGTAGTTTTATACCAATGAATCTTTATCCCTACTATCCTAGACTCATTACAGACAAAAATGATGGCCAACTAATCAGAATTATACTTTCAAAGGAACGATAGTCAAAAGATCATAATTTTTTTCCAGTTACGCTAATTCCACTTTCTATTTCCTTAAAATGAACTATTTTGGTTTTTGTATCTGCATACCATTTTCTAACTTGATCAGGTGTATGTCTAAAAGCAAATTTTGGAAAATACCAATCAAAGTTTACACCTACACTTCTTTCAAAGTTTCCGTCTTTTGCCCAAAAGCATTTGAGAAAATACCAATAAATGAATCTCTGTACATCATAAGTTCCAGATTTAATTTTCAAAACTGGAATGTCTCTAGGAATTTTTATTCTCTTTTTTAGTTGAGACAAGATCTTACCTAAATAAGTCATGTCTTTTGAAAATTCAATACATTCTTTTTCTGACATTATGGTTGTGTGTTCACGAATAAAATTGTCAGCAAATTCTCGCATTGGAGCTTTTTTGTTATAGACATAAATCGATATCATGCCATTTTTTTCCAAATATTTTGTGAGATTCTTAAATGATGTTTCTGTGTTTTTTGTGTGATGCAAAACTTGATCAGAACAAATAAAATTAAAAAATCTTTTTCTAAATGGCAGTCTTCGTATATCTGCTTGAAGAAAATGAATGTTTGTGGTTGTGCCATATCTTTTGTATGCAAAGTCTATGCTTTCACTTGCATCTATAGCAAAAACATGAGATTTTGGATTTGAGGAAAACAATTTTGCGCTGTTTCCTATTCCTGTTCCTGCATCCAAGATTTTGCTTCTAGTTTTTAGAAATTTGTTAAAATTGGCAAGATTTTTCCAGCCAAATCTATCTAAAAACCAATTTTGTTGGTGAAGGAACCAGTTTTTTTGATGGTAAAATTTATTATATTTTTTCCATTTAGAAGAAAATGCCGCTTCGGTCTTAACAAAACCTGTTGTTTCATCAATAACTAGTCTTGGAATACCTCTGATAATTCTAAATTTATGCCTGTTATTACATACTAACAAACCGCTAACAATCTCATTTTTTTCATATTTTTCAGATTTGAGTGTAAAGCCTTTGTAGCATTTGGGGCAAACAATATAGTTTACTAGATTAGCTTTCAAGATCAGTCTTCAATTTTACCTAGGTAAATAAAAAGTAATGTAATAAATTCAAAAATTTTTAAATAATGTTAATGAATAGATTGCGGTGTAATGATTTTAGGCAGCATGTCTTAATATTAGTAAATGTTCTTGTGATGTAATTAAAATTGAAATTACTTATTGCAGGAGCTAAAACAAAGTTTTTCCATCTTAAGGAATTTGGTGATGCGTTAGAAAGACTAGGTGTTGATTACAAGCTGGTACATGATGTGGATGTTTATGATGGATTTCCGAGCAGAAACATTTCACATTGGTTTCAATCAACTACAAAATTTGATAATTTGGTAGAAGAATTCAAGCCTAATGCAGTTTTTGTGGATAGACAAAGGCATTTCAGTTTAGCTGTAATCAAGAAAAAAATTCCATTGTTTATGCTTCTTAGAGGCGAATATTGGACAGAAATAAAATGGGCCAAAGAAACATTATACAAATCTCCACATAGACGTCTAGCACTCTGGCGATGGCAGAAAATAGCGGAAAAATGTTTTAGTGGAGCTACAGAAATCATCCCAATTTGTAGATATCTTGAAACAGTTGTAAAGGAACATTATCCAAACAAACCCACTCATGTGTTACATGGAGGTATAGATGCTTCTCGCTGGTATCCTGTTAATGGAATGGAGCTAAAACATCCATGTGTTGGATTATTACAAGGAGCATGGATTTGGGGAAAAACCAAAGAAATGCTGACCTTGACAAAAGTATTAGAAGCAATGCCTAATGTGACGTTTTATTGGGCAGGAGATGGGCCTTACAGAGATAACGTCCTTGAAACACTCAAAAAATATGATAATTTCAAGTGGTTAGGTCCCTTGGAATATCCAGATAAGGTAAGGGAATACCTTGCTGCAATAGATGTTTACGCATTGGTAAGTGGGCTTGACATGTCTCCCCTCACGCTCCAAGAAGCTGCATTAATGGAAAGACCAGTAGTTGCAACAAATGCAGGAGGAATACCAGAATTAATGGACAATAACAACACGGGATTTCTAGTTGAGAAAGGAGATCATAATGGGTGGATACAAAAATTATTTATTCTAATTAATGATAATAAAAAAGCAAAACAAATGGGTACAGCTGGCCGAGATTTTGTTAAAGACAATTTTAGTTGGGATCAAATAGCAAAGAAATTCATTACAATACTTGATTCTACTCTTCAAAAATCATAATTTCTACATTGTGATATCAATACAATCAACCTAGTGTATCATTAGGTTTGATTTCTTTAGTAATAAATAACCTAAACCAAACCTCAAAAGCTAATAACCCTAGAAATTTGTTCACATATCTCACGTCTGGATTCTTGTCAAGTTTTTTAATATGTTTTTTTACCCATTCTTTTTTTATCCAGCCTTCTTTTATGATTCTTGCATCAGACAAATAATAATCACATAGTTCACGTCCATGTGAATTCAACAGATTGATAGTATTAACTGAGAAACCTTGTTTAGTTTTAAACATCATACTATCACTTACGTATTTTCTAAGAATTTTTCTAAGTAAGATCTTTCCTAGATCTCTTTTATTGTCATATTTTAATTTGTATGGCAAATGAACTGCATAAGATATCAACTCCTTTGAAAGTATGGGAGATATCGACCGTACTCCAAAATGTTTGTGAATTTTTGTATAAATTGGAGTCCAGTTGTATAATAGTTTACCATTAAAATCTGCAAGAAAAACTTGCGCTATAGGTGGAAGCGGATTATCAAAATATGGTTTTAAAGTATCATAGATTTCATTCCAAGAAAAGTGTGCTTTTTTACCAAATAGATCTTCTTGGTCAGGAACCCAATCTCTTTCATGACATTTCAAATATGCTTTTACTTTCTCAGTTGGAGAAAAACCTGGTTTTATTAAAGACAGGAATTTTTTATATCTAAAAGTATACCCTCCAAAAAGCTCATCCCCGCCATCACCAGATACTAGAGTCTTTGAAAGGGATTTTGTCTTTTTAACAACATAATACCAATGTAAATCCCAAAAAGGGAGTTTTATTATGCTTAATGCTTTTGGCAATTCTTTGAGATAATTTTCTATGTATATGACATGGTGATCTGCTTCAAATTTTTCTGCAATTTTTGCGGCATGTACTGATTCATCAACACTATCAGCAAATTTAACAGAAATTGCATCAATGGATAGACAGGGACATGTCTTTCTTAGCAAGCTAAGAATCAAAGTAGAATCTATGCCACCACTAAGAGCAATTGCAACTCTTAGTTTTGAATTATTAAAATTTTTTTTAATAGTATTTCGTATGGTTTTTTCAATATGAGTAGAAGGTTCTCTAACTGGTTTTTCTACAAAATCTTTCCATGTTAATTTTGGTAGAAAAGTTTTTTGTGTAGAATCATATCTGAGAGTAAGAGCATTTTTTATAGAATCAGGATTGATGTGGTTAAACTCCCCCACGTCCAATGCCTCTAAAAATTAAGCCAGCTTTTTTTGCGGCATGAATGTCAATTAGTCCTCTAGCATCTACCAGAACTGGAGTTTTCATTTTGGCAGTAAATAATGTAGGTTCTATACTATGAAATTCTTTATGTGCGGTAGCAATTATTACTGCATCTGCATCTATTATTGCACTTACAAGATCATCTTCAGTCTTATGTGAGAATACTTCGGTTGATTTGAAATAAGGATCATAAATTTTTATTTTTGCATCAAGTTGATCTAGTCTTTTTATTATTGCCTCAACAGGGGACAATTGAACATCTCCTACATTTGGCTTGTAAGATAACCCCAGTACTGCAATTGTACTGCCCTTTACTGATTTGCCAGCTTCATTTAATGCATCAGCTAATAGCTCAACAACATGATATGGCATAGATTCGTTAGTCTCTCTAGCTGCTCGAATTATCCTTAACATACCATTATTTTCCATTCCTCGTGCAGAATTTAGAATCTGATATGAGTTTACAGGTAAACAAGGTCCACCTACTCCTGCTCCTGGATAATGTGTCTCAAAGTTGTATTTTTTATCACATGCTTCTAGCACTTTGATTATATCTATTCCAAGATTTTCAAATAAAATTGCAAGTTCGTTTACAAATGCAATATTGATGTCACGAAATACATTGGCAGTGAGTTTTGCAGCATTTGCTGTTTTGCAGTCAGGCATTTTTATCATCTCTACATTAAAAACATGCTTGTATATTTCAGATACAAGATCGGTTGTTCTTGCATCTATGCCACCCACTAGTCGTGGCAATTTTTTGAAATCATGCATTATTACCCCAGGATTGGCAGTCTCGGGGCATGTAGCTATGCTAAAATCTTTGCCAACTCTTAATTTTTGATCATTGTTTTCAATAATTGAAATTAATTCATTTTCAACAAATCCCGGCTCAATTGTACTTTCTACCACAATCAGAGAGCCTGGCTTTAGTAATTTGCTAAGGATTTTTACAACCAAAATCAATGCAGAGTAATCAGGTACGTTATTTTTATCCATTGGAGTAGGCAATGACAGAATTATAAGATTAGATTTTGGAATTGCTTCGCTAATATCTGCTGTTGCAGAGAATGTTTTACTTTTAATTACATCTTCAAATATTTTATCAAATTCAGGTTCATCTTTTAATGGATAATTACCAGAATTTATCATTTGAACCAATTTGGCATTAATGTCAACTCCAATGGTAGGCAAACCAGAATGTGCAAACGATAGGGCTGTTGGAAGACCAATTCTTCCTATGCCTATTACAGAGACTCGTACTTGGCCAGATTTTAGATAATTTCTGATTTCATCAACAGTCAATGAAATTATATTTTTAGAAATTCCTTGACTCAATTTTTCAACTCAGCCCTTTTTTTATCATTAACAGAACATGATTGACTTTTCTGAGTTTATATAAATTTGTGTCTAATTTTGTCTCTCAAAACTTAAAGATGAGACTAGAAAAGCATTCAATATGAATTTTATAGTAACTGGCGGGGCAGGATTCATTGGAAGTCACATAGTAGAGCATCTCGTGGAACAGAATCATTCTGTAACGGTAATTGATAATTTCCATACTGGTAAGCTAGAAAACTTGGCAAGATTCAGAAATAAAATAGAAATTTTAGATATAGATATTTTAGATTATGAGAAATTGAGAAATGCTGTTAAAAATACTGATGGTGTATTCCATGAAGCTGCACTCACTTTGGTACAAGAATCGTTTACAAAACAAAAAGAGTATCATGATGTTAATGTTACAGGTACAGAAAATATCTTCAAGCTTGCAAAAGAATTTGGTTTCAAGGTTGTCTATGCAAGCAGTTCAAGTGTATATGGTGATACAAAAAAAATTCCAATCAAAGAAGATGTTGAAAGAAAACCACTTAATCCATATGGGAATACAAAATTAGAAGATGAGTATCTTGCAGAAAAATATTCAAAATTAGGAGTGTTTATCATAGGATTAAGATACTTTAACGTGTATGGACCAAGACAAAATATTGCTTATGCAGGTGTAATTACAAAATTTTTAGAAAATATTGCAAATGGCAAAGCTCCAATAATTAATGGCGATGGTTTGCAAGTAAGAGATTTTGTTCATGTAGGAGATGTTGCAAAAGCAAATCTAATGGCCATGGAAAGCAAAGTGAATTTTGCTTTTGCTAACATAGGAACAGGTACAGTACTATCAATTAATGATCTAGCGGATATCATCATAAAAGCGTCAGGTCTTGCCATAAAACCAGTTCATAACCCACCTCTTGAGGGGGATGTTAAAGATAGTCAAGCAGATGTTAGTTTAACAAAAAAATTACTTGGTTGGAAAGCTGAAATTAAACTTAAAGACTGGTTAAATGAGACAGTCCAGAAAATCATGAAAAATTAATTTTTGAGAAGGGTTTCATAAAAATTAACGTATTTTGGCATCAATACATCACATGTAAAATTTTTTATTAAATATTCGTAACCTGCATCAGCTAATTTTTTTGCAAGTTCTTTGTTTTCTAATATTTGATTGATTGCATCAGTCAATTTTTTTGGTTCATTTGGAGGAACAAGAATACCAGTAACGTTATTTGTAATAATTTCTGGAACGCCGCCTACATTTGTTGCAACAATTGGAATTCTAAAATAATATGCTTCCTTGATAACTTGTGGAATGCTTTCCATTCTTGATGGAATTACCAAGAGATCAGATGCTTTTAGTGTCATCATTGCTTCTTTCCATGAAACATCTGTACAATAAACTACTTTTCCTTTGATTTGAGTTTCAATGCTTCGAAGTATGTCTATTCCTTTTTCAAAACTGTCTCTGCCAACATATGCTATTTGATTTTCAATTTTTGGAAGATCTGGAATGTCTTTGAATAATGATACATCAAGAGGAGCAGGTAAATATTCAAAGTCAAATCCTAATTTTTCTTTGTATGCTTTTTGTACTGCTTTTGAATCAGTAGTAATTTTATCTGGCCACTTTAGCATGTTTGGTTCTGCAATATCTACCATTTTTTTTGTTGTAGTTGAATGAATTTTTCCTACTTGATCAGCATAAACTCCATGCACAGACAAAACTTTCTTTTTTGCCTTTGTGGCGCGCATAGCAAATGCTGACGGCACATTAAATGCGTGAACAATATCATATTTTTCTTTATCCATTTTTGCTTTTAGCGTGCTCAATAGTGCAAAGCTTGGATTCTTCAAATTTTTAATTGGTATGTGAGGTGCATGCATCAATTTCACATCAAATCCTTGTTCTTTCAGTTTTCTAGCAATTCTAGCAGCATGTCCTCCTATGCCACCAGTATATCTTGGGGCAATAAACAAAATTTTCATTTATACATCATCAATTTTTCAACTCAATGTATTACCCTACAAAGCAGTTTATAGTATTTTTGTGGTTTAGAATTAAATCGATTAAATATTTTTCAAAGGTTAAAGGATTTACATTAAAGCTTGTGAAGATTCGTGGAACATTTGGCTTTTTGCACAGCCTGCAGCAAGTTCATCGCCTGATCCTCTTCGCATGATTCCCCTATAGAGACCATCTTCTAGTTTTGCTCCAACTCGTTGTTCCCATTCCTCTACTGATGTAGAATATTTCTTTTGGATTCTATCTCTATACCACTCTGGTATTACATTAAATGCACAGAATGGAATTATTCTAAGATCTGGTGTTACGTAGTGAATGTCACATCTTTGCAGTCTTTCAAGATCTTCGTTATACTTGTCTTGGAAATGCATCATGCCTAAGAAGAGTCCTTTGACATGCCATGAACCTACAGAATCAAATGATCTTTTCATCAATATATTACTAAACATCTTTGCTAGATCAAGGCCTGCTGGTTGTTTCTTCTTGTCTACAAAGCTTGAGAGTTTTTTTACAACCTCTAGCATTGTAAAGTATTTGTTTTTGCCAGAACGAATTTCGTCTGCCTTGTCTTCAAAGAGTTCTAACATTCCTTGAATATCTGCAAATTTTGTTAGTGGAACGAATTTTTTGGTATCTTGGTCTTCAAAGATGTAAGTACCAGCACCACATGCAAAGTGAATTGATAATTCGTATTTTGGTTTACTTGAAAATGCTTCAATAACGTTTGTCAGCGGCATACAGCTTGGGACTGGGAACCAGTCATCAACTGTTACTTCAGCTCCTGTTTGCTCTTCGATTCTTTGTATGCAATCAGGAATTGTGATTCTGTATTTCTCACGTTCTTTCTTGCCCATTCTTCCTGTCAATGAAACTGGCTGGAAGTTTACTGCGTGTACAACATCAAGATTCTTTTGTGCATATCTAATAATGCCACCTAGTTCATGATCATTAATTGATTTGATAACTGTTGGAACAAAGACAACTGTAGTTCCTGTCTTTCTTGCACTTTCTAATGCATATGGAACTTCCCAGTGATTCTTTGGATTTGTTCTTGGAGTTACACCGTCAAAACTTAGATAAAGATTATTGACACCTGCTAGTCTTACTTCTCGCATTGCTTCTGGATCTAAAGCAAATCTAATTCCGTTTGTATTCATTTGAATATGGTCAACACCTTCTTGTTTCATTATTTTTATAACATCAACAATGTCTTCTCGTAACATTGGTTCTCCTCCAGTAATTTGCATAGAGTTTCCTGGAATTGGTCTTTCTGCTCTTAACGTCTTCATCATTGCTCGTACTTGATCTTGTGAAGGTTCATACATGTATGCGCCTTCAAGACCTTTCTTTACATAGAAAAAGCAATACCAACATGTCAGATCACATCTGTTTGTTACTATCATGTTTGCCAGTCCAGTGTGTGACAAGTGATTCGAACATAAACCACAGTTGTTTGGACATGAACATTTGTCAATCATTACGTTTGGAGCATGAGCACCTTTTCCATCCATCCAGTAAGTACTAAATTTCTTGTACATATCATAAGAACCAAAATAGAGTTCTTCGCATTCACCATGCGTTGGACAGGTTTTTGTCATGAATACCTTACTGTCTCTCTCAAAGACTTCTGCATCAAGTATCATGTTACAGTCTGGACAGATACTTTGAGTAAATCTTATCGTGGCCTTTTTTCCTAATGTAGGTACCTTCTGGTTGGATATCTGTATCAGTTCCATGCTTAACTACGCATTTCTAAAATTAGTATTTAATCAATTTCCTACTATACACCAGATGAATTGGTAGAGAGTCATATCTTGTATGAGAAACCTAGGCACACCCAGCCATAATTGACATATATAACAAATATTCTCGAATGATCAATAGATGAGTCTTTCAGATAAGACACGTAAAGCACTTGAAAAGATTGGTCTTACAAGTTATGAGATAAAGGTATACTCTGCCTTATTGAAAACAGGTCAGATAAATGCCTCTGATCTAAGTCAGAAATCAAGTGTTCCATATTCAAAGATATACGAAGTTTTGGGCACATTAGAAGAAAAAGGATGGATTGGTTCTGATGATTCTAGACCTACACAGTATTTTGCAAAGCCACCTACAACTGCTATAGAGACTTCACGACAAAATTTTGAATCTGATTTTAAAAACAACGAGTCTATTATTTTAAAAGAACTCACACCACTTTACGAACAAAGTGGCACAAGTGAAAGACCTGATATTTGGGTTCTTTCTGGAGTAGTAAATATTGCTTCTAAAATTTTAGAGATGGTAGATTCGTGCAGAAACGAAGTATTGATTGCAATACCAAAGGTTGCAGAAAATCTAGCAAAGGAGGCATTACCAAAACTCAGATCATTGCACGACAAAGGAGTTGAAATAACAATATTAGTTTCCGAAGATGTTGATTCTGAAACTCTCAAATCTTTGTCAAGAGTAGCCAAAGTAAAGGTGAAAAAGGGACTCTTTGGAGGTGGAATAATATCAGATAAGAGATATGTTGTAATATTACTTGGAGAAGATCTTGGTGCCTCTGCAGAAGCAGTTGCAATCTGGGCTGATCATTCAGGTTTAGCTGGTTTTGCGCGCGAATATTTTGAATATTTATTAAAAGAATCAAAAGACGTAAAGTAAAGTATCGGTGATAATATAATATGAAAAAAGACGAAGTACTATTTGTTGGTACTGCAGAAGCAGAACATGTAGAAATGTACCTAAAAGCTATATGGCATATCAAAGAAAGTGGAGATCCTGTAAAGATAAGCACCATTTCTAAGATGTTAAACGTTAGGCAGCCAAGTGTTGTGCAAATGTTAAAAAAACTAAATGAATCAAAGCTTGTAAATTATAACAAAACTGGAGTATCTCTTACCAAAAGTGGCGAACAGGTAGGTACTAACATGATGCGAAATAGTAGATTGCTTGAAGTGTTGATGGACAGTGCACTTAAGGTAGATATTGACGAAGAGATGGTTTGCGGAATTGAACATCACATGAATGAACAATTCACAGATGCTCTTTGTACTATGTTAAAACATCCAAGACAATGTCCACATGCACACGATATTCCACGTGGTAAATGCTGTAAAAATTAATTTTGAAACAAGTTATATCACAGTATAAGTTTGTAATATCATGACCTGCTTCTGTGGATGCGAGACTTATGTAAAAGATGTTAATGGCTTTAAGGTTGGATGTGTAAAGTGCGATCATGGTCCTCAAAACCATGAAGAGAGTTTCAAGCTAAAATCAAACCTAGAAGATAGTCAAAAGCGCGGTTCTCTTTCATAATCATTCTCCAATTAATTTAACAAGCACTCTTTTTTGATCTTTTTCCGTCAAACTCTCCATAGAAAATTTGTTCCCAAGGTCCAAAGTCAAGTTTTTCCTTTTGTTATTGCTATAACAACCTCTCTTCCCATGATCTGTCGTTTTAAATGCGCATCAGCATTGTCTTCACCTGTTCTGTTGTGGTGGTATTGATCTATTGGTTCATGCGGAGCTAGCCGCTCAAGCCATTTTTCATAATCGTGATGTAATCCAGTTTCATTATCATTAATAAACACACTAGATGTTATGCATTGCATTTACCAAGCAAAGACCATTCTTGATTCCACTTTTTTGAACAATCTTTTCAACTTGTGATGTTATGTTCATAAATCCCCTTCTTGATGGTGTGTTGAATGTAAGATATTCTGTAACCGAATTCATTATCAATCATAATGTATATTTATGATAAATATTTAGTGCAGGCTCAGAACTCAAGATCCTTCTCATCAAATCAAAGGGATTTGGTCATCAACGCCTGCAGTATATAATTTTCATTGTTCCTAATTGAGTCTTTCAAGAAGCTTGATAAAAGGCAGAGGCCAGAATTTAGATCATATGGTCGCAATAGATGCTGCGTGCTCCCTTGAAAGTTTCAGGAAGTTTGTGATCCTTAGTACATGCAATTCTTTCGTTCCTGAAAGCTACTTTGAGGATTACGAGGTATTTCCAGAACGTGAAGAAAGTCCTGGGCTTATTTATGTAGAAGCTGCAGACAAGGTAACTCTCAAGAAAATTCGTGACATGACTTTTGTCAACGCAAAGGACGTTTTAGGAATAATATATTCATCAAAAAGTGGAAACACCAACTTAAAGTGGCGTCAGATTAGGCGAAACAGCGGAAAAGTAATTGGTGATGCATCTACCAATACGCTCGTAAATTTGACAGAAGCAGGCGTTATTACGCAAGAATGGGTCCAAAATTATCTAAGAAAAAAAGCTGGAGAAAAACAGCAAGCCAAAACAAGCGAACTAACTAACTAAACCTCTTTTTATTTTTGTTTTTTAATGTTAAAGTTACAAAATGATCGCAAAATCAATTGATGAAAATTCAGTAGCGTTGATTCCAGAAGAATCAGATGATCTATTTACATTACGAAGAATAATAAAAAAAGGAGACAGACTTGCTGGAGACACTACACGTGCAATAAAACAAGAAAAAGAGTTTTCGAGACCAGATAGGGGTGAACGAGTTAAAATTAGAGTTGCATTAGAAGTTGAAAAAATTTCTATTGACGATGTGGTAGACAGACTAAAAGCTCATGGAACAATAATAGAATCAGACAATGAATCAGTTAAAAAGGGATCACATCATTCTCTGGCACTTAAGATTGGAGAATCATTTACCTTAACAAAAAAGAATTGGGCAGATATTGAAAGAAAACTAATCTATGAAAAAAAAGAAAACCATAGTTTCTTGCTTGTAGCCATAGATACTGGTGATAGTGGAATAGGAAGGCTAAGTGGTACGCATCTCAGGTTAATGCCAAACATGTATTCTGGAGCAAGTGGAAAAAGATACAAGTCGAAATTTAATATTGAGACCTTTTTTGAGGATGTTCAAAGTGCAATCTCAACTTCCATACGAGAGGGCGATCTCATAATAATATTTGGCCCTGGAGAGACAAAAAATAGATTTAGAAATTTTCTTGCAGATATGCCTATTGGCAAAAAACACAAAATTCAGGTTGCTGAAGGCATAGACTCTGGAGGTGAAGATGGAATTTACACTTTCATAAAATCAGAGGCCATGAAACAAGTGATGGCACAAAGCAAGATTGCCAAAGTATCTTTGATCATTGATGAAATAATGCTCAGAGTCAACAAGAAGAGTAATAAATTTACCATGGGTTTTGATGAAACCACAAGAGCAAATGACGCAGGAGCTGTAGAATCACTTGTTTTTTCAGATAAAGTTTTTGAAAAACAGGATGAAGATAAAGTGATAGAATTCCTCAATCAAGCAGAAAGTAAAGGAGTCAACGTATTTGCAGTTGATTCGACGACAGATGTTGGATTAAGAGTTTCATCGTTAGGCGGAATTATTTCACTTTTGAGATTTGTTCCGCCTAGTTGATTGAACTAGCCAATCAAAATAAGACTTGTTTATGGAATTTATTTTTATCTCTGCAATTTCTGGAATTTGGTATGGATGTAATTTTTTGATCTCAATTTTTAGTGGTGAACTTGATGTAGATGTTGTTTTAAAAAATGCCAAAAATTCTTCTGTTTTTTCCATCTTGCCTTTCCATATGTAAACTGAATTTATTTTGGTAAAGTTTACACATGCAGCAAGCTGTTTTTGTACCACTATATTTGCAGTTTTTAGAACGGATTTCTTGTTAGGATATGTTGAGATTATTATCATTGCTCCCATAGCAACCGATAAATTTGCCCTGATTAAAAAGAGTATCAATTAACTTGGCATATAATTTTTTGACGCAGAACTCTATCATTTATGTTTTGATTGTATGGGTAATAGTATTCGTGGTTGCAAAAGTTTCCAAGCTTGATAAGCATGGTTTTGAGATAAAGCCATACAGCCTAGTATACAAAAATCAAAAGGTACAGGTTGTCTTAACTAGGATTTTAGGTAGGACTCAAAAATTGACAAGATTATTTTCTAATACAAGTGTAATTGCCGGTTTCATAATGATGGGATTTGCTTTTTGGTATCTCATATCCAATCTTTCCAATTTCTTTGTAAAGCCAGAATCATTTTCTGAGATGACAGTCCTAATACCAGGTGTCACTATCCAATCAGGGCCAAACATTGCATATTTTTTACTAGCTGTTCCGATTGTTCTTGTCATTCATGAAGGTGCACATGGTATTGTAGCAACTTTAGAAAAAATAAAAATCAAAACTGGCGGCTTTGCTGTATTTATCGCATTATTTGCAGGATTTGTAGAACCAGATGAGGAAGAGTTTGCAAAGTCACGTAAGATTTCAAAACTTAGGGTAATAGGTGCAGGAGCAACATCAAATGTTCTTTTTTCATTTATTATAGCTGGCCTGCTAATTTTCAATCCCTCATTTGCATTATTAATGCCAGATCCAATTCGCAATGCATTTTACCACGAACCTTTAGGTGTACCAATAATTTCAGTGACTGAAGGATCAGGTGCATCAAAAGCAGGACTGCTCAAAGATGACATCATTACTGCAATTAATGGAGTACCCATTGTTAATCCACAAGATTTTCAAAAAATAAATTTGAAACCGGGAGAAACTGCGTCAGTATCAATACTCAGAGAAGGACAAGCTTTACAAATTTCTGTGGTACCTACACCTTCAAAAGATAATCCTCAAAAAGGAATGCTTGGAATTTTAAGAGCGGCATTTCCAGCATATCAACCAGTTGTACCATATTACATTCATTGGAGCCCAGAAGTATTCATGTTTCTTCTTTGGCTTTGGATGCTTTCATTTTTTATTGGCATATTCAACATGCTTCCTCTTCCCATACTTGATGGTGGAAAATTCATCCAAAGCATAATTGAGAAAAAGATCTCAGACAAAGCGGTAAAGGTTACCATGTGGTCAGTTTATGCACTAACCTTTGCTTTGTTTGCACTCAACATAGCACTATCAGTAGTCAAATCCGGTTTTATTACAATATAAAATAGAATTTACAGATTTTCAAAAAATCACATATGGTTAAATTTAGGTATGAAAAAAATCTAGTATGAAATGTGACAGATGTGACAATATGGCAGCATATTCCAGAAAATATTCTGGAGAAAACCTTTGTGCCGATTGCTTTTCAAATTCCATATTACAAAAAACTACAAGAGCAATATCAAAATATAACATGATAAAAAATGGCGATGTTGTTGGCGTAGCAGTATCCGGTGGAAAAGACTCACTTTCTCTTTTACACATACTTAAAAAAATGTCCGAATCGCATAATTTTGAGATCAAAGCTATAACAATAGATGAAGGAATACCTGGTTATAGAGACGAAGCACTAGAAATTGTAAAAAATTTTTGCAACAATATTGGAGTAGAGTACAAAGTATTTTCATACAAAGATCTTTTTGATATAACCTTAGAGGAATCTCTTGATCTTAGAGAAAATGAAAAAACATCTTCGTGTTCTATATGTGGAACCCTAAGGAGACGGGCAATTGATTTTGGTGCAAAAGATTTAGGTGTAGATGTAGTTGCAACAGGTCACAATCTAGATGACGTCCTTCAGACTTTTGTTATTAATATAATATCTGGCGATACAAACAAGATAGGTTGGATGGATCCCGACACATCTTCCAACAAAACTAGAAAGATAAAGCCATTTTGCGACATATATGAAAATGAGATTGTGTTTTACGCGTTTGTAAATGATATTCCTTTCCAGTCAGAACAATGTCCTCATATGAATGAAGGAGTAAGAACAGAGATACGCGAATTCTTGAATTCTTTGGAAAATAAACACAGTGGAATTAAAAATAACATGTACAAATCAATAATGAGGATTTCTTCAGTGGTTAAAGACTCTAACTACAAGCAAAGAAAAATTTGTTCCAAGTGCAGTAGTGAATGTACTGGAGATATCTGTTCAGTCTGCAGTATTCTTGTAAATCTAAAGCATGATTGATCCTAATGCAAATATAAGATTTGATTGTAAGAGTAAGTGGTAGTAGGGAAGATCGGGGCGCTAGCCGTGCCCCAAATCTGAAACCGGCTATACGCAGAGATCAGATAACTGCTGGGTAAATCTCTAGATGGATAGTACTCGCTTGACTTGCGGAAATGAAATCACGCCGAAGCGGGTGGATACAGGACTGGAGCTGTCCGAAGGGATAGCCTCCAAGACCGAACTGCTGAAAGGGATGAGGTCCGGGAGGGAGCAATCCTAAGGCGGAGTATCCACGCTGCGTCGTCTACGTGGCGGATCTTGCTTGACATGAAATGAGACTATCTGCCTAGACTGGAACTGGTAGAGCTACTACTAAATATTCCTTATTCAATGCGATAAACGTGGATCTAATTTCTTCAGGACGTGCAAGAAGCTATGATGATTTTAAAAAGCAGATTACTCCTTTAATGAAACCAGTATTTGATTCATTAAGAGAGTATTGTTTGTCTCTTGGAAAAAATGTGGTTGAAGATGTGCGGATGCACAGAGTAGTGTTTTGTAAATCAATAACTTTTAGATTCTTTGCAGATATGGAGCCTCAACGTGACTTTATCTCAATAAAAATAAGAAGAGATAGAAAGGAACTGCAAAAAGAAATTGAGATAAAGGCTGATCAGAGTCTTGATGAGATAAAAAATCTTCTTCTTGATGCATATAATACAATACACTAGATCAGAATTTCAAATTTTGAAAATTCATCCATATAGTTTTCATTTATAATTTCAACGTAATCTACAATGGCGCTAGGTGGTCCCATGTGACTCCATTCTATTACTGAATTTACATCAATATCTTTTCCTTCAAGAACTGCCTCTACTCTTTTATCTTGAAGGTTTCTTACCCAACCTGTCACATTTTTCTTTTCTGCAATATCTTTCATTCCCTGTCGGAAATAAACTCCTTGAACTTTTCCTTTAACAAAGATATGAACACGTTTCTGTAACATATCAAATATTTTTATTAAAGTCTTAATTAGTTTTAGGAATTTTTTTAAAATTATTGTCTTTCTTTAATTCGTGCTCTACCAGTCTTTCTAGCGGCTATGCTACCCACTTTGCGTCCTGGCGGTGCATTCCTTGATACCGTAGAACTTTTACCTACATGTTGGTGCCTGCCTCCTCCATGTGGATGTACATAAGCAGCTTGTGCAACTCCTCTTACGATTGGATATTTGTGACCCTTAGATCGTTTTCTTCTCCATGCTGGACCTGCCCTCATGAATGGTCTATCACCAGTACCACCACCTGCAAGAATTCCAATCATGGCTCTATTTTGAGGATTGAGTGTAGTAAATTTTCCAGATGGAAGTTTTATTGTAACTCCTTCTGAACTATGAGAGAATACAGTGGCATAAGTTCCAGCTGATTTTACAATAGAACCGCCGTCACCAAAGTGCTTTTCAACATTGCTTACGATAGTTCCATCTGGAATGTTTTGAATACTAATTACATTTCCTGAAGAAACTTTTGAATTTAACCCAAATTGTACTTTTGAGCCAATCTTAGTACCAAGAATTGATGGAAAATAAGAAACAGCGCCATTATCAAATCTAACCTTTGCAAGAGGCGCATCACGACCTGTCTCATGAACAAGATCTATGACTTCGCCTTCTCGTTGTTCAGCGAGTGCAAATCTTGGATATTTTGCTGGAAGTAACTTGCCAGTAGATGCAGCACGGAATTGCATTCCTCCTCGGCCACGTCTTCTAACTAGAGGTCGTTTACCCAAAGTAACAAGCCTGCTTTATCTTGTAAATTTTAAGCTTGTGATCGATCTTGTAATGAACAAATGACGACAAAGGTATAAAAATTAGTTTTAGCCTGTTTAATTCATGAGCCAAAATGCACTCTCCCTTAAAGTACTTGAGGCTTATACTCGTGATGTTGGAAGAGGAGTGGCACGTATTGATTATGATTCTATGGATTCACTTAGTGCGTCAACTGGTGATGTTATAGAGATTAAAGGAAAGCGGAGAACTGTAGCTAAATGTCTTCCACTTTATCCATCAGATGAAGGAAAAGGAATTATCAGAGTAGACGGACTTGTACGAAATAATGCTGGAATAGCAATTGGTGATACTGTAGCAGTTAGAAAGATAAAAGCAGTAGCTGCAGAGAAAGTTGTAGTTGCTCCATTAGAAGCAATTCCTCCAATAGATGAAAGATATCTTGCAGATGCATTAGAAAGTGTTCCTTTGATTAAAGGAGATAATGTTATGGTACCATACTTTGGAGGCAGACTTACTTTTCAGGTAATTGGTGTAACACCAGCTGCAGATGCAGTACTTGTAACTCAAAAAACAGTATTCCACATTGCAGAAAAAGGAGAAACACTGCGTGGTGTTCCGCAAGTAACCTATGAAGACATTGGAGGTTTAACTGATGAAATTAAAAAAGTTAGAGAGATGATTGAGCTTCCTTTACGACATCCAGAGATTTTTGAAAAACTTGGAATTGAAGCACCAAAAGGTGTCTTGCTTTATGGACCACCAGGTACTGGTAAGACACTATTAGCTAAAGCAGTTGCTAATGAAAGCAATGCTCACTTTATCAGCATATCAGGTCCTGAAATCATGAGCAAATTTTATGGTGAAAGTGAAGCAAGACTAAGAGAAATTTTCAAAGAAGCAAAAGAAAAATCGCCTTCTATAATTTTCATTGATGAAATTGATTCTATTGCTCCAAAAAGAGAAGAAGTAACAGGTGAAGTTGAAAGAAGAGTTGTCTCACAGTTACTTTCTCTAATGGATGGTTTAGAGGCAAGAGGCAAAGTGATTGTCATATCAGCAACAAACAGACCAAATGCAATAGACCCTGCCCTTAGAAGACCTGGTAGATTTGATAGAGAAATAGAAATCAAAGTTCCAGATAAGAAGGGAAGAAAAGACATTCTCATGATTCACACAAGAAACATGCCACTAAGTGATGATGTAAACTTGGATAAAATTGCAGGAATTAGCCATGGTTATGTTGGTGCAGACTTGGAATATCTATGCAAGGAAGCTGCAATGAAATGCCTAAGGAGATTATTACCTGAGCTAAACCTTCAAGACGAAAAACTTCCACCCGAAACCCTTGACAAACTAATAGTAACCGGAGATGATTATCAAAATGCGATAAGAGAAGTCACACCGTCAGGAATGCGAGAAGTTTTCATTGAAAATCCAGATGTAAGTTGGGACGAAGTAGGAGGATTAGAAAATGTAAAACGCGAATTACAAGAAGCAGTAGAATGGCCAATGAAATATCCAACTCTCTACGCCAAACTAGGACACAGAATGCCACGTGGAATATTATTACATGGACCAAGTGGAACTGGAAAAACACTTTTAGCTAAAGCTGTAGCAACAGAAAGTGAAGCTAATTTCATTTCAGTAAGAGGTCCTGAGCTACTATCAAAATGGGTTGGCGAATCAGAGCGAGGAATAAGAGAAATATTCAGAAGAGCAAGACAAGCTTCTCCCTGTGTAATTTTCTTTGATGAAATTGATTCTATTGCTCCTGTCAGAGGAGTAGGTGGCGAAACAGCAGTTACTGAAAGAGTTGTTAGTCAGCTTTTGACAGAACTTGACGGTATTGAAAGCTTACATGGAGTAGTAGTCCTTGCAGCAACAAACAGGGCAGACATGATAGATACAGCCCTATTACGACCAGGAAGATTTGATAAGATAATTCTTGTACCAATGCCAGACAAAGAAGGTAGAAAGAAGATATTAGAGATAAGTACAAAAGAAATTCCAATAGACAGAGAACCAAAATCTGAAGCAGGTAAAAACCCAGATTATGTAGATTTGGAGAAACTTTCAGATTCCACAGATGGACTTAGCGGAGCAGATGTTGCGTCCATTGCAAATACGGCAGTTTCTCTCGTTATACATGAATTCCTTGACAAATACCCAGATCAGAAAGAAGCTGAAAAGAAAGCCTCTGAAGCCAAGGTAACCATGAGACACTTCGAAGAAGCTGTGAGAAAAGTCAGAACACAAAAGGAACTCAAGATTGGTGAAAAGATCGCAGTTCCTTACTACAGGTAATTATAAGCTATAAAAAACCTTATTAAATTAATCCTAGATTTCACGTACTTTTACGTAAGATTCACTTTGAAATTAATTTATACTAAAAATTATGAAAATAGAAGGGTTTATGGAATAAACTCATACCCATCTATTTTTTCTATCTTACAAGTCATTGAGATGTTTGAATCGCAGTACTTCAAACATAACTTTTTTAAAAGATCAATTCCCATTATGCTGAACGGGAACGGAATACTTTTTTTGTTGGGTTTTATTACATGAACCTGGTCTAACAATGAATAAACAAAATTATTTGAATTTCCTTTTTTGAAAGCCAGTACTACATCCCTAAGAACATATACTTGCTGGTTACCACTTATACCAATTACTCCATTAGGAGATTTTTTTAATTTGGAAAAATTAATACCCAATCTCATAGCATCTACTGGTAAAATTGTAGTGACGTTTGCACCAGTATCAACCAAAAAAGTCATCTGGTATTTGTGCTTACCAAGTTCAGAACCATACAGTGTTGTTGGAACTCTTATCTGCCCATGTCTATCTATGAGTGCATTTATTCTCAAAATACACCCTTAGATTTTCAAAGTAGAAGATTTAATCTCTTTCTTCCAATATAATCTACGACTACTGGGGCATTATCGTATTTTTCATTAATTTGTTTCAATAATGTGGAAAGATCTTTTTGGTGGATGCATACTCGATTATTATATATCGCTAGATACTCATTTCCATATTTTTGTCTTAATGATTCACGGCGATTTATAATCCATTTCAAGTTGCTACTATAAGTAGTGGAATTCTTAGCCATTTGAGATTTATCACTAGCGGTTATTGCTTGTATTATTTTTTTATTCTTAGATGCTTTCGTGGCCTTCAATTTTAGATATTGATGATATTTCGTCATAAATTAGCCACCTCCAGAATCTTCATTTAAAGCTTAATAAACTTAGGCTTAGGGAATTTCTCTTTGAAACTAGATAATCGATATTAATACTCGCCGTATTTGCATAGCTCATCAGTATAATAATGCATTTTGAAATTAATAAGCCGTATGCTAGATTGTTCTGTTTCATACAGCTTTTCCAAATGTGGTTTTGAGAATTGATGTGGGTTACAATGGCAGCCCTCCCCCACTCTTCACCTAAATTCCGGATACTACAGCATAACCCAATGCAAAAACTATGAATTCCATAATGCCAAATTTAAGCCATTTTTGTTTATAATGGAAATCGTGATTAAACCACAAATAAAAAATTATAGCAAATTGAAAAATTATTACAGGAAAATATGCGGTATATTTTGAAAATTCAGTTTCTAGCATTGGTGAGAAATAATTTAATGCCATAGTAATTCCAATAGCCCACCCTACAAAAAAAATTAAAACCTTGTTTTTTGATTGAAATTCATTAGATCCTGCAATCTTACCCCATCCATCGCCACTAGTTACTATAACACTACCTAACATTGTTCCAATCAAAGTGATAATAAAAAATGAAATTGATTGTATTAACGGTGTAAAAAAAATCGTAAACGTTTGTGCTAATGTCAAATTCTATATTCCTACCGGTGAACTAACTCCTACTATAGATAGAATAATGGCAACTGGTGGGCCACCAACCAACAGTACAAATACTGTTGTAGCAGAATTTTTTGCATTTTGACATGTATTATGTGCAACAGAATTTGTGTCTGGACAAAATATTGTCATTGCATTATAAAAAACAAAGATTAAGACAAGAGCATAGACAGACCATGTAACAGATGCACCGATCTCCTTGATCATATTTGTAATGTGCCCTCTTCTTTGAGATACCGTGTTAGTCCTATTTTGTCTCCTATTCCAATAAAGGAGTGATGTAAGCAGTTTTCATTTACATACACATAACAGGGTACAATTGCTGGTTCTCGTCCTGCCAACATATCATACATGGTCAATATTCTTGCTTCTCTCAGACCAGTTACTAGTACCATAAATTCTACAACTGCCAGTGAAGCAATGACCCCATTCAAGGAAATTACCGAAGCATCTGGCACATCTGCACCTTTTACATATCCTAATTTTTTCCTGTTTTCATATTCTTCTTTGGATGAAAGATTGTCCAATACTTCTTTCAAATCTATCATATTGGCACATGTCATGCAAGGTCCGTTTGGTTGTAAAACCATGACACGCCCACCAGCCTCTTCAATTACTTCATTTGAAATGTTGATTCCAGTTCCGCAGTCAATATAATGAATAAGATAGCTGAATGCCAACTGAGTTAGTATCAGTCTTGCTCCATCGTTATCTACACAACCAAAAATAATGTCAGCCTGTTTTAATACATTGAAAACTTCATTATTTCTTAGATTTTTTTGTAGTGAATTGATTTTGGCTTTGTTACCTGTGATGCTAGTAATCATTATTTCAACTACATTCACTTTTGGTTTTCCTATATCGTCTGGTGTAGCACCAACAAGTCTGTTTAGATTAGTCTCTTCTACTAGGTCAGGGTCTACTAAAACAAAGTTTCTGACTCCTTTGTATGCAAGTTCTTGTGCTACATGACTACCTATTCCACCAGTACCAACTATTGCAACTTTAGCAGAGTGTATCTTTTTTTGTCCTGGTTTACCAAATGCTAAAATTTGTCTTGCAAAAGTTTTTTCGTCTATTTCGGTTTTATGAAGTCTTTTACCAGAGGTTGTTACAAGTTTTCTAAAATTATTGCCTACTATTCTAATATATGATATTGGTTCAGGTTTATCTTGGCTTTTCCAGATTAATCCCTCAACTGAAAGTTCATCTGTCATCACAATAGCCGCATAGGGCTTACCTGGTATAACGTCTAGTACGTATGGCACAAATTCTTTAAATCCCTTGCGATCTGTTCCTGAGAAATCTACGCTTCCAAAACCAGAACCATGGTTATGTACTTCAATTAAAGCCATCTTTCTTTTAAGTGCCGTATTAGTTACTTTCAAAAGTGCTTCAAGTTTAATTTGTAAGGCAAAATCTACCGCTTCCGTATCTTCATTAGGAATCAGAATAGCATCATTAACAAGTAATGTTACCCCATTTCCTATGTTTACAACTTCTGCCAAAAGAAACACGAAATGTTCACCGTTAGTTTCAAACAAATGTGCGTATACTTTTTCCCAGATGTTTTGAGAGATTCTTATTTCATGCAATTTAATTTACCTCTTTTAATCTATCAATGACCTTTAGCACGAAAGTTTGTAGATTATCTCCTTTGAATATGTCAGCAGCAGGGTGCCATTCACCATCCAAATGATATGAAAATTGTCCCCATTGCCTTTCAATCTGTGTCACTGGGTCGCTAAAGTTACCAATTTGATTCCCGTTAACGGATTTCAACCCTACTGTGACGTAAAAATTGTCAGGAGGAGTTGCAGGATAACTTGGTAGAATAATGATAAGAAGATCCGTAGAACTTCTATTCCATCCTGTAGGTAGTTTAAAGTCCTTGATGATAATCCATTCTAAATTAGGACCACATTCTACCTCTCCATATAATTTTTGCAAGAGTTGGATCTCTTGCAACAGACGTTCCTTCATTGTGAACCTCTCTTGAACTTCGGAGGTTTCTTGAATTTGTGATGATGTCCTTCAAGTTCGATGACTTCATTTTCACCGACTTGTTTTTGAGAACCATCGTCCAGGATTTCCACTATGCCAGTGGAATGTGGTATTCCTGCAATATCCATTATTTCACCACCCGTAAGTTGAGATTTTTCAGTGTGGGATTCTTTCTCATCTACAAAAAAGGTGAAAAATTTTCCTTTTGTCTTCTCATCAACTACTTCCATTATATTTTCACCCCCAAATCTTGTTCTAATCCTCTTTTTTGGAATGTTTTTTTCAGGTTCATGGTTTTACCATGATTTCTATTCTTTTGATACTGGGAATAAATCCAAGCATCGGTTTTACGTTGGAACATATCTACATATCTACATATCCACTATAAAAAGATTTGTGTGGATATGTTGATATCTTTATATATAACTAAGCCGATCTGCCATACATGGGCAAAGTAAACCTAGCAATAGATGACAAAATTGAAGAAAAATTTAGGGCAGCTGTTGCTAAGAAAAAAGGCATGAAGAAAGGCAATCTTACCAATGCTGTACAAGAAGCAATGCTCTTATGGATGAAAGAGTAAATACAGCTAATAATCCAAAATATCTTTTTATTATTAAAAGTTATAAAATTGACTTTGTATTAACTAGTGTGAGTGCTTATGGTTAATTATTCCTGGAAAGCATATAGATCATTTTAATAATTATCAGTCAAATTCAATGACATTGACAATAGTAATTGCTACCATATGTGATGATGGGAAAAGTGCAATTGCAATATCTGATAAGATGATTACTGCAGAAGCATTATCAATAGAGTTTGAACATAGGTCTAAAAAATTAGAACCAATAGCCAACAACTGTATTCTTTTGTCAGCAGGTTCTGCATTAAATCCTACTGAAGTTTTTGAAAATGTAAAAACAACATACGCTCACCAACAATTTCCACAAATAAAAGAAATTTTAAATTCTGTGAAGCAAAACTATGTGGAAGTTCGCAATAGAAAAGCAGAGGAAGAGATTTTTTACCCTGTTTCTATGTCCATCTCAAGTTTCCAAAAAAATCAAAACGCAATGAATGATAATATTGTTCTAAAACTTGATCATGAACTTGCTGAATATGACTTAGGTCTGACTATATTATTAGCAGGAGTGGATAGCACTGGTGCTCATTTACATACTATTGAAAACCCTGGTGTTTCTGCACAATTTGACAAATTAGGTTTCTGTTGTTTAGGAAGTGGCCAAAGACATGCTTTTGATAGTTTGATTGTAAATAATTATCATATAGAACTTCCCTTCAAAGAAGCAATGTTTGCAACATACGAGGCAAAAAAGAAAGCAGAGTTAGCTCCCGGAGTTGGTGGTAAAACAGATATGTTGTATATTGATGAGAAAGGTGTACATATGCTTAATGATGCAACGATAAATAACTTGCAAGCTATTTATGAGGAGAAAATTAAATTAAATCAACCAACGGAATCAAAAATAAAAGACATGATAAATAAAATGGAGTTGAAGTAATTGGTAGGCGTATTAAAAAAGAAAACTAGGGATTATGCTGTAGAATTGTACAATGCAAAATTAAACATAGCATTGGCGAAATATGGTAAAATAAAAAGACAAAAGAAATAACTGTTCAAATATATTTTAATTTATTGTAATAAGAATAGTTTTAAAAAATAGAATCATAGATCTTGATTGCAACCTACACAATATGGTTTGCCATCAGGATCTATATCTCTGAATTTTTTTGGATGACTGCATTGGATTTGAATTTCATCTCTTATGCTGGTGAGAATTTCAAACTCGCCACGGTTGAGATTTTCCAATTGCTTAGCTACACCAGATACTCCACCTGGAATCATGTAGCATTTCTGAGATAATGCTGCAAAACTATCGCTGCATTTTATTTTGTATTTCATAAAGTCATCCAAGATTTCGATTGCTTTTTTGGAAGTCATTAATGAATATTTTTTCGTATTGCATTAAGGTCTTTTTCTACTGTTAACAAGCGACAAATTTTTGAGGAATGAGAAACTAGTCTTTTCTGTGACGAAAGGAATATGTCTTGTATGCAAGGCTAGAACTGATGTAACTAAACACCATGTCAAAGAAATGGAAAGAAAGCCTGATGGAAGTTATGAATCTATAACACTTTGTGATCCTTGTCATGTTTTTCACGAAAAATACGTTAATGCGCTAAAAACTCTAGGATATGAACCTGATAAGTTGAAAGTAACTCGTCTACCAGATATGAAAAATCGGAGAACCTTAGCTGATTTGGGCATAGACAAAACAAGAAGAGTTTAGAATCTAATTTTTATCAAAAGATTGTTGGATTAAACCTAGTATGTATTCAAATTCTTTATCATCTTTTATTATAATTTGATAGTCGCCATTTCCATAATGACCTATTTTTTTATTATTTTCCTGTCTCATAACTCTAGCTAATTTTTTTGGGTCATCAAGTTTTCCATTGGCTAAATTCACTAATAATTTCAAAGCATTTTTTTGAACTGTCACATCAACAAAATTAGTATTATGTTTGAAGGCAACATATTTTGCAAGTGGCACGACTTTGATATTACCACCAATTTCAAGTATTCTCCCTTTGAGTTTTTTATAAAGTTCTTTGATTATAGGTTCAGCGAGTTTAAGATTATTATCTTCACTAAAAGTTTCAAGATGTGATAAAATATCTTGATTTTTAGTTGTAATACTTTTGCTTTTGTGCAATTTTTCAAGAACTATGTTATGACTACTTGTTGATTCAACCGGTTCTAATAGTAGATAACCGTTTTCAAATCTTGTAACCTTGAATAGTTCAAATTCTATATTTTGCTGCATTTGTCTATGGTAATCTAATTGAAAATCTGTGAACTCGGGAGATATGATAATGAGTTTTGAGTTTTTCCATCTGACATCTTCTAATTTTAATTTATTTTTGGGAAATTTTTCATTATAATCTAATACAATTTTTGCTTGATTGTCTAAAAGACGTTGGAGATATGCCACAGTTTGTTCTATTACGGTAGGATTTTTTACTTTCTTGTATTCTATTATTACAAATCTTTCGTTAATTTCATCATACCCAATAGCATCAACAATTTTTCCATTTAGAGAATATTGACTTGCGAAAAACTTTATGTTAAAAATATCCTCCAAGTTTTCATTAATTAGGTTTTCAAGATGTTTTTCTAATTCAAATTGTTCGATAGAAACTCTTTTCATTCCATTTTTGTCAGGTTTAAAAAGTTCCACAGATAATTCGCTATTTTCTATAAACTTAAGGATTTAGACAAACTTGAATTGGAATAACCTTAAAGAGAATAAGAATAAATCAAACGGTAATTATTTTGGTCGAGGTTTTTTCTTTAATTCAGTGTTAACAGATCAAATATTGTTTGATATTATCACATTCCAATTTTCAGGATCAGTCGGCTAGATCCATTTGTTCATAAATACGATAAATTATGGTAATAGAAAAAGGATCTTCATTTAAGGTAATTACTCCTCAATAGGTGAGTGATGCAAGTCCAGCTAAACACTGAACAACATGAGGCGGTTAATCATTCAGGTAGTCCTCTTCTAGTTGCTGCAGGTCCTGGTAGTGGTAAAACCAAAGTAATTGTTGAGAGAATCAAGCATTTAGTTAAAAATGGCCTAAAACCATCCGAAATTCTCTGTCTCACATTTTCTGAAAAAGCGGCAGAAGAGATGAAAGAAAGATTAGAAAAAATCATTGATGTTACCGATATGCAAATTAGCACTTTTCATTCGTTTTGTAATGATGTTTTAGCAGACAATGTACTTGATTCAGGAATTGGAATAGGTTCCGGTGTAATTAACAGATCCAGTCTACTAGTATGGGCACTAAAACACATTGATACTTTTGAATTTGAACACATAGAATTAGGAAATAACGCGGTAAATGTAATTGAGGCAATGGTTGACGGCATTAGTACATTCAAAGATGAATTAATCACGCCAGATGAATTGGCAGATTATCTTGATAAAAAACTAAATGGAAAAATGAAACTAGTTGAAGATGTTTTACAGATAGATTATCTACAAAAGCTATGTGATCTACACAAATTATATGTAAAACATCAAGAATATCTTAGAAGATCAAGACTGATTGATTTTGATGACATGGTTTCACTTACCATACAACTATTTCACAAAAAACCAAATGTCTTATCAAAATATCAAAACCAATTCCAACATGTTCTAGTTGATGAATTTCAAGATAATAATTTTGCACAGCTGGAATTAGTAAAACTACTTGCACCTACTGGAAACATTACTGTAGTAGGAGATGACGACCAAAGCATATACAGATTCCAAGGAGCATATGTTGCAAACTTTGAACACTTTATCAAATCATATGATAATAAAGTAAAGATAGTAATTTTAAAACAAAATTATCGCAGTACAAAAAATATAGTAAAACTAGCTTCCCAGTTATTGTCTAGTGTACCAAACAGGCAGGTAAAGGAGTTATTTTCTGAAAACGAGGATGGTGAGAAGGTATCTGTTGTACGATGTGGTCATGACATGGCCGAGGTAGAATATGTTGTATCCAAAATACGCTCAATTTTAGGCACAAAAATCAGCAGACGAGATGGTTCCCAAAAGCCAGTCTCATATAGAGATTTTACCATATTATCCAGAAAACGTATAGATGGTAGAAAATTTGCCCAAGCACTAAATGCATATGGAATTCCTGCAACATTTGTAGGAGAGGCAAACATTTTCAATTCTTCAACTGGAAGGGATTTGCTAGCTTATTTGGATATTGCAAACAATCCTATACTTGCAGGTCTTGCAATAAATCGTGTTTTAAAAAATAGTGGAATATCTGATACCAATATAGCAAGAATAAACCAAGAGGCAAAGAAAAGAAAGAATGATTCCAAGACAAACTCTGACTATGTATTTGATGTTCTAACTGATTTATCCATTCCAGAAATTGATCAGCTTGATGAATTGTTTGACATTTCAAAACAATTACAAGAATTGACTAGTCTTCAGCATCAAAATACTGTAAGTGAATCTGTTTTTAAGATTATGATGAAGATTACCGATTTGTACAAGAGTGCAACGCAGACTGATTCATTACAAGATAGAAAGAAACAGACCATACTCAAAGAGCTATATCATTTATCATTAGAGTTTGAGTCACAAAACAAAAATGGAACACTTGGTGATTTTATCGATTATCTTAGATTACTAGGAGAATTCGATGTGGAGCTTGAAGAAAATGTAGAGATTATGGATTCTGTTCAAGTATCAACCATACATCAAAGCAAGGGAAAAGAATTTCCAATTGTGTTTATAGTTGATGTTGCACAGGGAAAGCTTCCTTTACGATACCAGGCAAAAAAATTCTATGTTCCAAATGATTTGGCAAAGGGATTACAAAGAGAAGATGATGAAAAAGCTTTGGCATTACAAGAAGAACGTAGGCTGTTTTATGTGGCAATGACAAGGGCTCAGAACTTATTATATGTGATATTTCCTACAAAATACGCACAAAATGTACGGACAAGCAAGCCTTCAGTATTTTTAGAAGAGATCGACTTTGAGAATAACCCTTTAGTGGATTTGGTTGATTTTTCAGGCACTACTCAAGAGACCTTACTACAAGAACAAAACAAGATAGATATTATTCGACAGGATTTGCAGTCAAAAGCTACTAAATTTGTAAACCAGATGCAACTAGAGAGTGCAATAGCTAGAATTTTAGATTTATCCAAGGTAGATTATTTTGAGAAAAACGGTACATTAGATGGATTTAGTACTGAAGATCTATTTCATGTAGAAAGTAACAAGGAAGTTGAATCTTTACTATACCAAGAAAAGATTCCATTGATAAACAAAGAAACATTGAGGCTTTCTGCTTCTAAATTTGAAACATATTTGAAATGTCCGTTACAGTTCAAGTTTGCACATGTATTAGAAGTGCCAACTCCTGAAAGAACCTACTTTAATTTGGGCACTGCGGTTCATGCTGTAGCAGAGCATCTCACAAAACTAGAAAAAGACGGAATAACACCAACTGAAGAAACAGCTTTTGAGATTTTAGAAAGTAATTGGAACTCTAATGCATACCTTTCTACAAAAAAAGAAGAGGAAGATAAAGAAAAAGCTAGAGTAATGATTAGAACTTATCTCAAATGGATTGATTCCAATCCAAACACACCAATTGATGTTGAGAAAAGATTCCAAATTGAGATTGGCGGAATCAAAGTTAATGGGTATATTGACAGAATAGAAAAGACTCCAGATGGAGAGTATCAAGTAATTGATTTTAAGACAGGAAATGTGTACGAAACTAAAAATACAATAAAAGAAGATCCTCAGATGAATGTCTATGCTTTGGCAGTTGAGCAATTGTACAAGAAACTTCCTGAAAAGACTTCATTGTTTTACCTAAAGGAAGACAAGGTTTTGGATAACGAGATTAAAACAGACAATGTAGACAAGGTGAAAAGCACACTTGAAACCGTGGTAAAATCAATCCTTGAGGAAGAATTTCAGGCAAAACCTGTAAAGGGAGCTTGTTTTACCTGCAGTTTTAAAAATATCTGTGATTATGTTGAAAATGACAATTAGTCACTGGGAATCGTAAATCTGATCGCTATATTTGGGAAGGTTTTTATGTTATAAGACATAATGGTAAATATGTGTGGTATACAACACTGGCTAGCCAGAGATTAAACATGATAAAAGATAATTCAAACCCCGAAGAGGAATTCCTTGAGAGACTCGTAGATGAATATGGCTATTCAATAGAATCAATCCGCAAAAATGTCTCCCTGTCAAAAGGCCAAGCAAGGTACAAAGTCGATATGATTGTGTATCAGCAAGGAAAGCCATTCATAATAATCGAGATCAAATCCCCGCTCAAAGGAGCCACATGGGAGATGATGGAACAGTTAAGGCAGTACGTATCAGTTAGCGAGGCAAAATACGGGGTTATCAGTGATGGTATAAACCTTCTTTGTTATGTGTCACAAAAAACTCCCGCCGGCCTTACTTTGGAAAAAATACCAGACATTCCACAGGCTGATTTCATAGACAATAAACATCTTTCAAAAACACTTGATTCAAAACATCTTCAAGATATAGCCTGGAATGAGTTTGATTATCTTAGAGGAAAAGGGAAGTCGACAACTTCTGCATTACTTGGTATTTCTCAGATAATTGCTGCAAAATTTTATGATGAAAAAGAAAACAAATCCGAACCAAGTTTCCATTCAAATCCTGACGAGGATGCAGAAACTGTAAAATCAAGAATGGAATCAATTTTGTTAAACATTTCAAAAAAATTTGGCTTGACTTCTCATGAAATCCAATTAGAGCCACTTGAGATCAAGGAAATGGTAATACGATTACAGAAATTCTCCATTTCAAAATCAGAACTAACTAAAGATGGATTGAACACACTCTATACACTGATAATCAATGAACGGGAATTAAGGGAACTAGTAACACCGCTTAATTTGATTAAATTTTGCGTGGGATTGGCAGGTGTACAAAAAAATCATCATGTAATAGACCCTGCATGTGGCCTGGGTGGATTTTTGGTTGAAGCAAAACGATATGGCGCCAGTATATTTGGAGCTGATATATCTCAAACAGTAGTCGATATTGCAAAAATCAACATGTATCTCATAGGAGAGAATCCGCTCAACGTCATTTGCCAGGACAGTCTCAGATTAATTGAAAAGAATAGCCTTGATTCACAAGAAATATCTCACGAGCAGTATGATTTATTTATAACAAATCCACCATTTAATTATAAAATATTAGATGAACGTTTGAACTATTACCATTTAACGAAGTCATCTGGTGGTTTTTCGGAAAGCTTGTTCTTAGAATTGGGTACAAAACTTGTTAAAAATAATGGAAAAATAGTCATCATAGTTCCAGATGGATTTTTGTTTAATTCACAGAATGAAAGAATGAGAGAATTTTTATTGAAAAATTTCAAGGTTGCAGTAATAAGTTTACCAGCAAAAATGTTCTCTGTTTCAGCTATTCGAACTTCCATACTTGTCTTGACAAAGACTAGACCTGAACTAAATCAGCCAATGTTCCTGGCAAGAGTACTTCCAATAGATGTGAAAAAAAGCCCGGCAGACTCATACAGAGAACAATTTGATGAAATACTCTTAGCATACAGGGAATATGAACAACGCAACATCATCAGGCCTTCAGAAAACATCATCCTGGCAAAGACACCTGACAGTAAAAGACTGGATTTCGACTTTTATGAAAAAGTTGATCATGAAAAGTTCAAACATGAGACTAGGTTGCTAGGTGAAATAGCTGAATTACAAGTTGGTACAAAATCTGAACATTTGAAGGAAAAAACAGGAGAGTTTGAGATATTCCCTGTTAGGGGGCAAAACATAAAAGATTTCACTGTTGATTCGTCATTAATTTTACCAATCAAAATTGACCGTGAGTTAAGCTACAAGTACATTACTGAACCTTATGATATTTTGATGACAAGAACTGGAAATCCTGGAAAAGTTGGCATAGTAGACCTGGAAAACATTAGTTTACTTGTAAAAGACAATTTAATCAGAATAAGACCAAATAGAAATATCGTAGATCCGTACTATTTGTTTGCGTTTTTATCTTCTACAGAAGGACAGGACGTTTTACAGAGAATCTCTATCGGCAGCACAATTAAGGCAATTAATTTACAAAACTTGTCCACATTAAAGATTCCAATTCCACCTTATGATGAGCAAATGAAAATAGCTAACGAGTTGAAAAAATTACTTGAATTAAAAAATGAAATAAAATCACTAATGACTGAAACAGAGAAGAGGAAAGAACTGGTGGAAGAAAGAATCAACAATCTATTTCAAAGGAGGAAAATACAATGATCAACGGAATTATTTCCGGTACTGGGAAGATTATAACAATTGAAGAATGCCTTCAATCAAATCAAAATGTACCAAAGCCTATTCTGGAAACCATAATGCCAAACTCACGGTTTTCATACGATCCTAATGCGTATGGCGTAGGTGAAATAATATCATGTTTGAGAAAGAGTTACTTTGACAGGGTTCAAGGCCATGCAGAAACTCTTGGAAATCTCCATAGATCTCAAGTAGGGAGTGCAATTCATGATTCATTTCTCAAACGCTATGATATGACTGAAAAACAGATGACTTTGGGTTTTGACCACAATGGTGTGAAATTATACATAAAAGGCAAATTCGATGGCTATGATTTCAAGGAAAAAACGCTGGTAGAGGTAAAAACAAAACAAGATGTTTCTAAGATAAGCAAACCTTATGATATTAACATTTTACAATTACAATGTTTTGCGACATTAGCTAAAACGACACTCAACTTACAAGTAGAGAGACTTCAAGTAATCTACATAGACTTTAATGAATTAAAACTATTTGATATTCCTTTTAAAGATCAACTTGATTTTATGAAACAACGAACAGTTATGCTCCATGAGGCAATAACAAAACGTCAAGAACCAAGGGAAGAATTGTCTTCCATATGCCAAAGTTGTTCATTTAATCAAAAATGTTCATTACCGGCATATCTCATCCCTAAAACATTACGGAGATAGAAATTATGGTAGAAAAGAAAAAATCAAAAAAAGAAGAGAAAGTAAAAACTTTAGAAGAATCCCTTTGGGAAACGGCTGAGCAACTAAGAGGAACTGTAGAAGTCTCCCAGTACAAGTATATTGCATTAGGTTTAATGTTTTTAAAATTCATCTCAGACAGATTTGAAGAAAGAAGAAAAGAGATTGAACAATCTGCAAAATCAGATAAACAAAGAGAAATGTCAATTGAGGATAAAGATGAATACACACAAAAAAACATTCCATTTTTAGAAAAAGGTACTCGTTGGTCTGACTTAATGAAAGAAGCTACTCAAAAAAATCTAGGATTAAAAATTGATCAAATGTTACGAAAAATTGAACAGGTAAATCCCATTTTGTCAGGTGTTTCACCTCAAGTCTTTTCTGATTCAAAGATCGCAAATGAAAATCTTACCGCACTAGTTAACGAATTCTCAAAGATTGGCTTTGGAACAAAAGAAGCAATTGATGTTGATACTTTTGGTAGAGCATACGAGTTCTTCATAAAGAAATTTGCAATGAGTGAGGGAAGACGTGGTGGTCAATTTTACACACCACGTCCTGTTGTAAAATTACTAGTTGAAATTTTAGAACCATACAAAGGAATTGTCTTTGATCCTACCTGTGGCTCAGGAGGCATGTTTGTTCAGAGTCACAAATTCTTGGCAGCACACCATGGAAAAAAAGATGATCTTTCAATATATGGTCAAGAGGTAATTGATGGAATTTGGAGGATTTGTAAAATGAATCTCATTTTACGTGGAATTGACACTACAAACATTTACCTTGGAGATTCACTCAAAAATAATAAATTTCCTCACGATAAAAAAGCTAATTTCATTTTGGCAAATCCCCCATTTAATGTTAAAGAGTGGGGATACAACCAATTATCTGCTGATAAAAGATGGGTGTATGGCACTCCAAGTAAAACAAATGCAAACTATGCTTTCATGCAACATATGCTGTATAATTTAGATGAAAAAAATGGTCGAATGGGATTGGTTTTAGCAAATGGCTCTATGAGTGTTTCAGGAACAGAAGGTGAAATTAGAAAAAACATTGTGGAGGCTGATCTAATTGATTGCATGATAGCGTTACCAACCAATTTGTTTTTTACAACAACAATTCCTGCATGTTTATGGTTTTTTACAAAAAACAAAACAAATGGAAGATATGGGAACAGAAAAGGCAAGACGTTATTTATTGATGCAAGAAAAATATTTACACCTATTGACAGAGCTCAAAATGAGTTTTCGGATGAACAAATTGAGAAAATTGCTGGAACTTATCGTTCCTATGTTGGAGAAGAAGGCTATCCAAAATACAAAGATATTCCTGGATATTGTAAAGTAGCTACAAAAGAAGAGATTGCTAAATACAATTATGTTTTAACTCCCGGAAGATATGTCGGTGCAGAAGATATTGAAGAAGATGATGAGCCATTTGAAGATAAAATGAGGAGATTAGTAAAAGAATATTCTGAACTTTCAGGAAAATCTATAGAACTAGAGAAAGAAATTCGTAAAAACCTAAAAGAGTTGGGATTTGAAATCTGAATTTATTTTAGAAGATAATATTTCAGTGAACAATTCACGAGATTGGATTGTAAAAAAATTAGGTCTATTAGGAAAAATAGTTACTGGAAAAACACCACCTACCACACATCCGGAATATTTCGGTTCTGACTATCCTTTTTTAACACCAAGTGATATCAAAGATTCTAAATTCGTAGATATCGTAGAAAGAGGATTATCAAAGAAAGGCCTTGAGCTATTAGAAAATTTTAAGATTCCTCCTTCTAGCGTCACAGTATCTTGTATTGGCTCAGATATGGGAAAGGCAGTGATGATAAAAAAATCATGTATCACAAATCAGCAGTTTAACTCTATCATACCAAATGAGTTAGTCGAACCCAATTTTCTATACTATTCCCTATCAAATATGAAAAATTTACTCAAAATGATGGCTGCTGGTGGAACGGCACAACCAATTTTGAATAAATCTGATTTTGCTGAAATCCCCATCTTAATTCCACCAATTGAAATTCAAAAAAAAATCAGTTTAATTCTATCAGGTTTGGATGACATAATAGAATTATTAAAAAAACAGAATTTCACATTGGAAAAAATTATTCAATCAATCTTCAAATCATGGTTTATTGATTTTGGTGGACAGATAGAGTTTGTTGATTCAGAATTAGGTGACATACCAAAAGGATGGCGAGTAACAAAAATAGGTTCCGAGTTAAAAGTAATCACTGGAGGTACACCTTCACGTAATAATCAAACATATTGGAGAAATGGAACCATCCCATGGATCACTTCTAAGAAAACAGGAGAATTGAGAATTATTTCTCCGGATGAATATATCACAGAAGAGGGAAAGGAGAGATCATCAACACAAGAAATTCCAAAAAGATCTACGGTATTAGCAATAATTGGTAATACCATTGGCAAAGTAAGTTTAGTCGAAATTTCTTGCTGTATAAATCAAAACGTGGCCGCAGTATTATGTAATAATGAGATTTCATCAGAATTCATCTATGGGTGGATTAAACATATGATCAATGAAATTACTTCGTGGAAGAGTGGTGGTGCTCAAGCTTCATTAAATCAAAATTCAATAAAACAGTCATCACTATTAATCCCAGATCAAAATTCTTTAAAAAAATATACTGAAACAGCAAGGCCAATTTTTGATCTAATAGAATCAAATTCTATAATGACAAATAAGTTTGAAAAAATTAGAGATGCTCTACTTCCAAAACTAATCTCAGGAGAAATTCAAGTATGACACAAATAAAATTAGATGAAGGTTGGGTAGAAGAGGCAGCACATCGTCTATTTGAAAAATTACATTACGATACTCAATGGGGACCAGATCATAACCCTGGTACAGAAAATCCGGAAAGGCAATCACTAACGGAGGTCATTCTAGAAAGGAGACTAAAACAAAACCTAGAAAAAATCAATCCTGGACTACCAGATCAAGCCTATGAGATGGCAATAGGAGCATTACATACAATTTCTTCGCCAAATATTATGGAAAGTAATCGTAAATTTCATCATTTACTACTTAACGGCTTTACAGTAAAAATTCAAGATAAGGACGGTAAGACATTCCCAAAACTAGTCAATTTTGTAGATTGGGAACACCCAGAAGAGAATAATTTTCTTGCAGTACGACAATTTATTGTAGAGCAACACAAAAAAAGACGTGCTGATCATGTTATATTTCTTAATGGAATTCCAATTGTCATCTTTGAATACAAAAATCCTTTTGATATCTCAACAACAATAATAGATGCGTTTAATCAGATAGGTGAAACAGATTATCAATTATATATTCCAAAATTATTTCACTATAATACATTTAACGTAATAAGCGATAGAAAACTCGCAAGGTACGGGACATTTGAATCGCCTTTTGAATTTTTCTTTACATGGTATGAAAAAGATGATCCAGGAGAAGAAAAAGACCCAGAAAGATTTCGATTGGATTATTTAATAGAACAAGCTTTTGAGAAAGAATCTTTAATAAATATAATTTACAACTTTATTGAATTTGAAGACAATGGTTCTAAAATCATAAAAAAGATTGGAAGAAAACACCAAATCAAGGCCATTAATCAGCTAGTGGAGCGGGCAAAAAAAGTCTATGATGATCCAAATGAAGACAGAATAGGTGTAGTATTCCACAGTACAGGTTCTGGAAAGTCAATGTCAATGATATTTTTTACAGAAATGGTTTCCCGTGTCAAAAAAATGGACAATCCCACATTTGTTGTAATTACAGATAGAAATGATCTAGATGAGCAGTTATCTGATTTCTTTAAAGTGGCTGGATTTCCATATCCAAAACCAAATGTCACATTGCAAGAAGCAGACAGCATTGAAGATTTGCGGGAGAAATTAAAAATCCCTGCGGGAAACATAATATTTACAACAATTCAAAAATTCCAAACAACCAAGGAAGAAAGAGAAGGAAATGTAAGATATCCGAAATTATCAGATAGACGAAATATCATCATTATTGCTGATGAGGCACACCGCTCTCAATACAAAAAGATGGCCATAAATCTCAAAGTAGCTCTTCCTAATGCACTCAAAGTTGGTTTTACTGCTACCCCAATTGAGCTTGAAGATCGCTCTACTACCGATGTTTTTGGGCCTGTAATTACTAGATACACCCAATCTGAATCAGTAAAGGATGGAACTACAGTTGATATTGCATATGATGGCAGACTATTGCCACAACACCTGTTAAACAAATTCATTGGAAGAGACTATGATGAAATTACTGAAAATCTTAGTGAAGAACAGAGTGAAGCGGTTGCAAAAAAATGGTCCGACTTGGTGACACTTGTTGAACGTGAAGAAAGAATTGAAGAAATTTCAAAAGATGTTGTCTTTCATTTTAATTCAAAAAAGAAGCTGATTCCAAAAGGAAAAGCAATGCTTTGTGCTACAACAAAAAAAGCAGCTGGAATGTATTATGAATACATAAACAAACAACCAAACCATCCAAAGTGTATCTGTGTAATTTCTGGAGCATCAAACATAAAGGATCCAACACAAAAACAACAAGAAAAAAATGAATATCTAAAAGAACATTATAGAACAAAACAACAAGTCAAAGATCTTGTTGAAGATTTTAAAGATGAGAATAATGATATAGAATTACTTATTGTATGTGACATGTATCTAACTGGATTTGATGCCCCGCTAGTTCATACACTATATGTTGACAAACCACTAAGAGATCATAATCTATTCCAAGCTACATCTAGGGTAAATAGGAAATGGAAACCAACAAAATCAGTTGGCTTGGTCATAGATTATATTGGAATTGCAGATGATTTAAAAAAATCATTCAAAGCTTTCAATGATGCAGATATTAAAGAAGCAATGAAGCCAACAGCAGAAATTCTTCTATATATGAAGAAAAAACATACTGAATTATTGAGCTTCTTTGAAAATCCAGTTGATAATAGAAACGAACTATCTACAGAAGAATTTGATGAGTTATTTCTAAATGCTGTAAATGAAATTGTTGCAACTGAGGAATTAAAGACAAAATTTTTCCAAAATGTTACAGAGCTAACAAAAGCATATGCTGTATGTACCCCCAATCCTGCATGTCTTGACGTAGAAGATGATTTAGAATTTTTTCAAAATCTCCGAAGATATGTTACAAAAAATACTGTACAACACCCATTCATTCCCCAAGAAATAGATGCCTCTGTTAAGGAATTAGTTGAAAAGGGAATTGCTAGTGCTAAGGCGTTTGAGAAATTTACCCTCAACTATGATCCTGAAAAATTTGAACTAAATCCAGAGTATCTAAAAAAGATTGCAAAAATGAAACAAAAAAACCTCAAAGTAGAATTAGCAAACAAATTACTCGATGATGCAATAAAAACAAAATTTACACGAAATGAAGTAGCAAAAAAATCATTTCAAGAAAGAATTGAAAAAGCCTTGTCAAATTATCATTCTCGTTTTGAAAATTTTGAAACCGTGTGGGGAAAAATGGAGCAGGTGTCAGATGACATATACAAACAGAAAAAGAAAGAAGAAGAATTAGGATTAACGGAACAAGAAATTGTGTTTTATGATGCAGTTTCTCAAGGAAAAGAATATGCCAAATCAGATAAAACGATTATAGAGATTGCATCAGAGTTGACTGATTTTATGAAACGTAACACGACTGTTGATTGGTTAAACCAGGAAAGCATAAAGGCCAAGATTCGTTCAGGAATAAAGAAAATTTTAATCGATCATGATTTTCCAGTAGAGTCCTTTGAAAAATTAGTTCCGGTGATAATGCAGCAAGCGGAGAATAATTTTTCTGATTTGATATAATATGAAAAAAAAGTATTTTAAACTATCTGAAATTGCAGATGTTTTAATGGGACAGTCCCCTCCTGGTTCTTCATATAACGTAGGGAGAGAGGGCATGCCTTTACTAAATGGACCTACAGAATTCGGAACTTATCACCCAACACCAAAAACTTGGACAACAAAAATTACAAAAATCTGCCAACAGGGCGATTTATTATTTTGTGTACGAGGTTCCACAACGGGTAGAATGAATTGGGCTGATCAAAGTTACTGTTTAGGAAGAGGACTTTGCGCTATCAAAGGTAAATCAGATGAGATCGATACTAAATTTACATTCTATTCAATTTTAGCAAATTTTTCAGAACTGCTTGCTATTGCAAATGGTTCTGTATTCCCAAATCTTTCTCATACAGATATAAAAAATTTTGAAATTTTTATTCCTGAATTATCAATTAGAAAAAAAGCTGTACAAATTCTGGATTCACTAGATAAAAAAATAATCCTATTGGGAAATAAGAATAAAAGTCTGGAAAAAATCGTTGAATCAATTTTCAAATCATGGTTTATTGATTTTGATGGACAGGAAGAATTTGTTGATTCTGAATTAGGTCAAATTCCAAAAGGATGGAAAGTTGGTGAAATTAGTGATGCAGTTACAATATTTGATTACAAACGAGTACCATTATCTGAACTTGAAAGAGAAAAACGACCTGGGATTTTTCCTTATTATGGTGCATCTGGAATAATCGACTATATTGACGACTATCTATTTGATGGTGAATATTTACTAGCTTCAGAAGATGGAGAAAACTTGCGTAGTAGAAAGACACCGATAATATTTTTTGCTGTTGGAAAATTTTGGGTTAATAATCATGCTCACATTTTACAGGGAAAAAATAATTTTAGTAACAATTTTCTTTGGATTTTATTTAAAAATTTGGATCTTGCACCATGGATCACTGGTGCAGTTCAACCAAAATTAAATCAAGAAAATTTGCTTTCCATTCCAATAATTATTCCTGAAAAAGAAATCCTGTTAAAGTTTAATTCAATTACAAAAATTATGTCAGAATCAATTCACAAAAATTTAATGTTGATGGATATTTTAACAAAAATTCGGGATTCTCTTCTTCCAAAATTAATGTCTGGAGAGATAAGTGTATGAGCATAATCATTTTTTAGCCAATACATATTGCCACTATAATCTTCCAAGATCTCAACTATTGTGCCGGTGTTATCTTTCTCGCCTTTGTGACATACATTTATCGTCACCAACTTGTTTGATCTGGTTTTACTATTAAAATTATTACAATAAATTACATAAAACTCATCGATGTGTTGTTCCTCAGAGCTTTAAAGATTTATGTAGGTTTTTCATCATACCTGCCAAGCCTTCTTTGTGATTCTAGGATCTCCTTTAATGGTCCTGGTGATAAATCATATGATAAACGCTTTCTTATACCTCCGGTATTCTTGTAAGCAAAATCTTTTCCATCCTTCATTACCTTCATTGTTTCAGGAAATAATTGTTCACAGGTTTTGATTATTCTTTTAATTGCATCTTGTATGAATTGCTGGTCTGGTTCCTTACTGGGTATTTTGCGAGGTTTTCCATTAACATCGAAATAAGCTAGCTGAGTAATCCAAAATCTAAAGAGTTGTATGGTACTAGGATGATCGCCTAATGATAAAGCATTGTTAACAAAGATCATATCCTGCTTGAAATAACCTGGCAATCTATATGATAAAGAATTTTTAGAAGTGGTTAATTGCAAAATAGTAAATAATACATACAAACCAATCTGCTCTAAAATCATTTTTACATAATCTTCATCAAGAGAATGTTTTGTACGAATGTTTGCTTTGTAAATGTCTCTAGCAACAACTGATTCGTTCTGAAGTATGTTTGACAGCACAAATGTTCTAAATGCAAGTGCATCCATTTCCATCTCTAATTCGGAACCTTTGACGATAGAATAAGTTCCATATGGTTTACCTTTTGTAACCTTTCGATCTATCCAGCCTAATGCTTGCATTTTGGATAATTGTTTTTTTAAAGATGATATGTGATATTTTTCAAGATCAGATTGTTTTATGATAAATTCATAGATTTCTTTTCGTTGTTTAGGTCCAGTCCTCAAGCAATCCATGATTAATTTTCTTGGTCTGGATTTTGTCTGCCCTTTAAATCGTTCAGTTGAGGTATCCATTGGACACCTTAGGTATCCTTAGCATATGACATTTGTGGTATCTATACCATAATGAAGAAAAATTTGGGGATTACACTCGATGAGAAAATTTTAAAACAACTTGATTCCAAACGTGGCCTAGTTCCACGTGCTACAATTATTGAAGTTGCCATAAGAAAATTCCTAAAGATAAAGAGTAATGAAACATGATTGAACAAATTTCTCAAATCAAGAAATGTTGCTATCGTCCACCAATCTATCTCATTACATATGATGTGGGAATTTCTATGGATCAAGAGATTTTAGTTTGTCGTGAACATTTTGAACAAAAATCACCCTCTGGGGTAAAAGTATTCCAGACTTACATGAAATCAATTCAGAAGCTAGAGGTTTTAAGTTAATGACTATTGAACCTGTCAACACTGGCGATTGTAAAGATTGCAACGATGAACAAAAAACAACGTAATTTTTGGTATCCGAAGATAGTTGCAAAACAAGGGGGCGAGTTTTGCCTTGGGTGTGGATTAATAAAGGAAAAGACTTCCGATCAGATTCTTTTGATTGATCACAAAGACAATATAAAAAATCATAACATCATTGAAAACCTACAGTTACTGTGCCGTACATGTAACAGGATAAAGAATCCAAGTAAAATCGTACAATACGAGAGGCCAATGACACCGGAAATGATTAAGAATGTAAGGGGTGAAGCCAAGTTTCGCCATTGGTTAGTCAACAAAATTCTAGAGAATCATTCTATTTTGTTAGTGGAAGCCAAATTTGGCGGGGCAGAGGTATGCGGCCTAGGCCCTGATACCATAGCGAAGTATATTGGAAAGGTTGTAAGTAATGAAGGGTGGTACACCATAGACCAAGATAACAACGGCGAGGAAATAATAGTATTCAAAGGTGATGAACGAAGTCTTGAAGAAGAATTAGAACAGAGCCGAGTAAACTACAATTCACACCATATCTGAGGTGTGAATATACGCCTAACGTGGTCGCCCATAACTCATTAAAATTGTGTGTCAGGTATTCTTTCAAATCCTATATATGCAGATTCTAAAATATTCATACTTAGATAGTACCGTCTTTGGTGTCCAGTTGTTGGTAGAACACACAACTTTTGTATGTGTGTGTTTTTAACACCCGCGCTACCCCTCAACCTACACAGGTAAGCGTAGAGATAGACCTGCACACGCGATAATTTTCTATCTCTATATCTCTATAGGTAAACTAGGAACAACTGGTCAGAACTATTGGGCTTTGCCCGAAAAAAATTATTTTTTGTGTATTAGATATCATGCCTAAGTTATCCCCAACTAATGATAATTAGTTCAAGATCATACGTCACGTCTAAAATTTTTTCCCAGGAAGTTTTTGCCTTGTTATATGTAAAACAACCTTGTGATGTCGTTATTTCCCGACAAAGATTAAGATACTAATCAGGATATACTGTAAGGTATGGCGGAAATAAAGTTAAGTGGTTATCGTTGCGAACGATGTAAACATGAATGGGTTCCAAGGGAGGCAAGCAAACCTGTAGTTTGTCCAAAGTGTAAGAGTCCGTATTGGGACCAACCTAGACGCAATGTGAAATGAGAATTTTATCAATTTACCCGTTAGCCTTAATGTCTATCCAAAATGTTACATACCAATAAACATATACCAATGATAATATACTATAAGGTATGAAAGAAATTAGTACATTTACTGCAGCACGGAAATCATCGAGGGAGATTGTAAAACCATGATGCATCCAAAGAGTCACTCAGGCCATTGGTCAAGTGGAGACAGGTTGGTTAACTTCTTGTATTTATTCAACACATGGTCAAGGAAGAGATTTACTCTCTATTATGGAATAATAACAATCGTAGGTACACTAATCTACATCTTTGATACCTACACACAACTTGGCATGCTTATCATAGGTGTAGGTGGGGGTATGGGCTTTGCTCATCGTATTTTCGCTGCAAAAATGCAGAAACTACAGGAAAAGGTTTAGCATTAATTCAGGGGCTGTTACTTTATTGGTTGGTCAAAGCACCAAGTCTTACATCATGATATTGTTACTATGGTTGATCATTCTTTAGGTAATTCTTGCCAGTTCTTGGCAACCTCATTTGTACGATAGTATCCCATTTCCATCTTATCCAAGCGTTCTTCTAAATCTGATATTTTCTTGTTTTTAGTCTCAAGATCTGAAATCTTCTCCTGCTGTTTTTGAATTTCCATCTTCTGTCTGTCGGAATCACTTATAGTCAAATTGGCAGTATGAATTTTAAATTCATTAAATAAGGTTTTAACATCTGGATCATGGTAGCTTCCATCTAAAGCAAAAACTCCTCTATGACCCATCAGTTTTTCTTTTAATGCAATATTTCCTTCGTTATTGTTTTTCAGAATTGTATTGAATCTTTTTCTGAATCCATGAGCTGCCATCACTGTATATCTACTACCCTGCTTGGTCCTTACGACAGAATTGGCAAGACGCAAGGCAATCATCTTGGCAGAAGCTGTACTCATTGGTTTAACTTTTTGTACACCTACTTGGTATGACGAACGGAATACTGGAGAATTTTGATCTATGTATTCGCCATCCTTTCTCCGCTCTTCCAAATATTCTTCTACAGCATTGTTAGCTTCAGGTGTTAAGAATCCAAAATATTCCTCGTTGGAACCCTCATAAAATAATACACTTTTACAATTGTCAGGCATTCCCGACATGTGTTTCACCTTTAATTCTTGTAAAGCACCTATTCTACAACCCGTCGAAGCTAGAAGATGTACAAATGCCCGATCTCGCTTGGATACAGTATTTTGTAGTATTTTTTGTATGTCAGTTGTAGACCACGCCGCATGTCCAGACTTCTTTGTTGCTGTAGGCACCATCCTACGAATTTTTTTGAACTGAATGTTCTTGTCATTCATGGAGAAAAATAATTCCAAAGCAGCTATGATAGCGGGTATTGAATTAGGTGATAGCCTCTTTCTGAGATACATCAGGTAGTCTTCCACAATTTCTTGGAGTTTTTCATCTTTTAGTTGCAATAATCCATCAGCTGTGACTAGCTTCTCAACGTTCCTTTGAGCCCATTTTAGGAATGTATTAAAGTAATGTAGGTAGATCTTTTTTGTGGCTTCTGATCTAATGAATTTTTCAAAGACAATCAGGCTCTTTTCCATGCCTATTCTATACCCCTTCAGTTATTTTAATAACGAGATCCATAGCTTATAGGTAATTTTAATAAAATAACACATCTAATCCAATCAAATGTCTAATCACAGCGGATACAAGGGCAAATCTCTTGAATTTTTAGAAAAACACAATCTTCAGGTAGGTAATATCGTCAGCGTTGAAACAGATTATACCTATTCTGGAATTTTGATGCCACGTTATGAGTATAATGATGATAAGCACATAGTTTTGAAGCTTAAGAGTGGATACAACATAGGCTTGGAAATAGATAAAATTAAAAAAATTGGAATAGAATCTTCAGTGAGTACAAAAAAAGAAAACACAGTACAGCCGCATGTAGATCCAAAACTACCAAAAATTCTCCTTGTCTCTACTGGCGGCACAATTGCAAGTAAAATAGATTATAGAACTGGTGGAGTAACTCCTGCATTAACAGCCGCAGAACTTAATGCCACAGTACCAGAACTTTCAAAAATAGCAAACATAGACACAGAAGTACTTTTTTCAGAATATTCTGAAAATTTACTTCCAGAACACTGGAAAATAATTGCAGAAAAAATTAACACGCATGTGAAATCAGAGTACAAAGGAATAATCATAGCTCATGGTACAGATACTATGCAATATACAGCAGCTGCGCTATCATTTTCTTTATCAGGAATTCCAATTCCAATAGCTCTGGTCGGTTCACAAAGATCTTCTGACAGACCATCCTCTGATGCTGCACTTAATCTAATTTCTGCAGTAAGATTTCTTGTAAAATGTAATACTGGTGGCATTTATGTTGTAATGCACAATAACACAAGTGATGATGATGTTGCTTGTCATTGGGGAACAAGAGTACGTAAAAATCATACAAGTAAACGTAATGCATTTCAAACAATTGGTGGAGCTCCTGCTTTTATTGTAAAAAAAGATAAAATCGAAAAAAACCCACAGTTTAATGTCATAAAAAAAGACTATGTTCCAAAAATTAATTTTGATACACGTATTGCTTTAGTAAAATATTATCCGGGACTTGATCCAAAAATACTAGATCACATTATCAGTTCGGGTTACAAAGCAATAATTTTTGAGGGAACCGGTCTTGGACATATTGGGAAAGTCATGTATGAATACGTAGGAAAAGCAAAAAAGAAAGGGCTCTTTCTTGGAATGACATCTCAATGTATAGACGGCATGGTACGAATGACTGTCTATGAAAGCGGCAGAGATCTGCTTAATTTAGGAATTATTCCTCTTGGAAATATGATTCCAGAAACTGCTCTTGTAAAAGCAATGTGGGCACTTGGTAATTCAAAAACCATAGAGGTTATGGAAAAAGTTATGAAAGAAAATATCGCTATGGAATTTTCAGACTAAGCTTTAAAACAAGTTGAATAGATAAGTCAGAAGTGTCTGAACTTCAAATAGACAAAATTGGACTCAAAGTCGGTCTTGAAATACATCAACAGCTTGCAACAGGCAAGAAATTGTTTTGTAATTGTCCTCCAATAGAATCAGAGGAATATCCAATAAAATTTTTCCGTAAACTCAGACTTGCAAAAAGTGAATTGGGCGAGTTTGATCCTACTGCAGTTTTTGAACGTAGTAAAAATAAAACCATAGTATATCATGCAAATCCTGCAAGTAGTTGTCTTGTAGAACAGGATGAGGAACCTCCTCATGATGTGAATGTCGAAACAAAAGAAATTGCATTGATTATTGCAGCCTCCTTAAAATCAAATATCTTTAATGAAATTCATGTGATGAGAAAGCTTGTGATAGATGGTTCTAACACATCAGGTTTTCAAAGAACCATGCTTATTTCACAAGGCGGTTATCTTGAAGTAGACGGAAAAAAAATTGGCGTCCAAAGCATCTGTTTGGAAGAGGATGCTGCAAAACTTCTGAACGATACCACTGATGTAAGAGAATATAGTTTGGATAGACTTGGTATTCCATTAATAGAGATTGCTTTAGATCCTGTATCTGGCAAACCTGAGGAAGTTAGAAAAATTGCACTTAGTTTAGGTCGGCTTTTACGTGCTACAAAAAAAGTTGAACGAGGTCTAGGATCCATACGACAAGACGTCAATGTCTCCATACAAGGAGGAAATGTGGTTGAAGTAAAGGGAGTACAACAACTTGACCAACTTGAAAAAGTCATAGCATATGAAGCAAAGAGACAACATGGCTTGAATATTATAGCAGAAAAATTACGTCAAATAGAAACAGAAAGAATAGCAAAAGAAAGAGATGTAAAAGACGTTTCAGAGATTTTCAAAAACTGCAAATCAAAAGTTATACAAAAAGCACTCAAAGAAAGTGCAATAGTAAAGGCAGTTAGGATTAAAAATTTTGCAGGAATGTTTGGTTTTGAACCATATGGGGGGATAAGACTTGGAAAACAGCTTGGCGAGCTAGTAAGATTTTTTGGACTTGGAGGTGTATTTCACTCTGATGAGCTTCCAAATTATGGAATAGAAGAGTTAGAGATTCAACAAGTCAAAAAGACATTAGATTTAGGATTAAAGGATGGATTCTTAATTTTGGCTGGAGAACAACAAAAAATTGATCTTGTAATAGAATCAATTATAAAAAGAATAGAGGATGCCAAGAATGGTGTTCCTGCAGAAACGAGAGCGGCAACATCAAATGGTGAAACTGTGTTTTTGAGACCAAGACCTGGTGCATCAAGAATGTATCCTGAAACTGACATTCCTCCCATAATTGTAGAAAAAATCGAACTGGAAGAAATACAAAAAAAAATACCCAAGTCTTGGGAGGAAACCATATCAGAATTACAAAAAAAATACCAATTAAATTCACAGCTTACAATGCAGATATTTGATTCAGATTATCTAGTTTTGTTTGAATCTATTTGTAAAGATAATAGAATTTCTCCAAATTTTGTTGCTTCAGTTCTTTGTGGAACTATTACAAACTTAGAAAGACGTGGATTGGATAGTATGCTATTAAAAAATAATGAAATTGAAAATGCTTTTAACTTACTTGCAGATGGCAAAATTGCAAAAGAATCACTTGAAATAATTTTTGAAAGTATAATGTCAGGTAATGCACGAACAGTTTATGAAGCGATGGAGAAGACATCTATAAACAAAGTAGATTCTTTAGAATTTGAAAAAATATTAGATGAATTGGTAGAGACTAACCTCAAGATGATTGAGGAACATGGATTAAGAGCAATTGGTCCATTAATGGGAATCGCTATGAAAACTATGCGTGGCAAGATTGATGGCCAAAAAATAAACCAATTATTAGAAGAGAAAATAAAACGTAAACTTGATTTAACTAATCAATAATTATATTTAACTAAATTGCGTGCATTCCCTTTTGCTTACTACCTATATCTATAGCATCTTCAATAGTACTGACAAAAATTTTTCCATCTCCTGGTGAGGCTGTTCCTGCCGCACCAACTATTGTTGTTATCACTTTATCTACAATTGAATCCTCAACTACAATAATGATATAGTTTTTTATATTGAAACCTGCAGTGTAGCTTGAAGTACCTCTTTGACCTGCCATTTGAGATCTGTCTCCTTTCCCCCATCCTTTTGCATCAAGTATTGTAAAACCACCAACACCGATTTTTTTCAGGGATTCAATTACACCATCTATCTTTTGATGAGCTATCACTGCTTCAATCTTTTTCAATAGACAAACAACTGTCTGATAGATTATAAATTTATCATACAATTTCATTTTGAAAAATGAATTAGGAATATGCGGGAGGTGGGATTTGAACCCACGAACTCCTAAGAGATAAGGTTCTGAGCCTTACGCCGTTGACCAGGCTAGGCAACCCCCGCAACGAAAAAATTAAGATTCCTGAATAAGTGTCTTTATTGTAGAAATGGCATCTTTTAGTTTATAGATTCTTTTAGCACGCAAATCATCAAATCCTAGATTCCATGGTTGTGTGTAAAGTATTACTGATTTTCCTCCATCAAGCATGCTTTTTGCATTTATTGGTGAATCATCAATAAATATATCATAATCAAGTTTAGTTTTTTCTATTCCTTCTAACACTCCCACATAGTTATTGTAAGCAATACCTTTTGATTTTAGCCAGTTTTTGACATGGATATGTGTAGATTCTTCTCTTGCTGTTACAATATCTACTGTACCAAGTTTCGAAAGATCTCTAGTTGCCAAAGAAATTTCATTTTCTGTTGGTGGAATATCTTCCCAAGATGCCCAACACATTGAAAGTTCTTTGTAAAAATCAAATTTATCTATCTTGAATTTTTTCCAAAAATCCCATTCAGAAATTTCTGATTTGCCTATGTTTGTCCTTATTTTATTATTATAAGAAAGCCATGACTGAATCACATCAGCAAGAACCCCATCCACATCAAGACCTATTCTCAATTTTTACACCAGTTTAATCAAAAGTATCTCTAAACTCTTCTAGGATCTTTTTTTGATGTTTATCAATCTTGGTTGGTATGTTAACAACAAGTCTGATGTATTGATCTCCTCTTCCTCTACTATTTTGATGTGGAAGTCCTTTGCCCTTTAGTTTTATTATCGTATTTGGCTGACTACCTGCTTCCACAGATATCTTTTCTGTGTCTTCTAGAGTAGGTACCATTATGATTTTGCCAAGTGTGGCATCAATCATTGAAATGTTTTGATCATAAAATATGTCAGTGCCATCTCTTTTGAATTTCTCATGTGGTTTTACTCGAATTCTGACAATCAGATCTCCATTTACACCGTTTGGTACTGATTCACCTTCACCCCTGATTGTATATTCACCAGTATCTACTCCTGGTGGGATGTCAAAAGAGAGATGTTTTGTTCCTTTTTGTTTTCCTGTTCCTTTGCATTTGCTACAAGGTCTTTCTATTATCTTACCTTGACCTCTGCAAGTGTTACATGGGTGAACTGTAACAAACGTCGAAAAGCCGGTACTTCTAGAGGACCTTACTTGACCATGACCATTACAAACTGTACAGGTTCGCATAGATGTCCCAGGAGTACAGCCAGAGCCTTTACAGTTTTCACAATCGATATCCTTTCGAATGTCAATTTCTTCTCTTTTTCCTTTAAGAACGTCTTCTAGTGTAATTGAGGTATCATAGACAAGATCTGCTCCTCTTTCTCTACCAAATCCTCCACCACCGAATCCACCAAATCCTCCTCTGCCAAAAAGGGATTCAAAAATGGAATCAAATCCTCCACCACCGAATCCACCAAATACATCCTCAAAGTTTACGCGCGCCCCACGGAAAATATCTTCGCTGCTGTATCTTCCGTCAACACCAGCATGACCATGAGTATCGTATAGTTTTCGCTTTTCAGTATCAGATAAAATTGCATATGCCTCTGAAATTTCCTTAAAATGTTCACCAGCGTCAGGAGACTTGTTTCTATCAGGATGAAATTTTAATGCTAATTTTCTATACTGTGCCTTTATTTCATCTTGAGAAGTATTCTTTTGTACCCCTAAAACTTCGTAGTAATCTCGCTTGGTGCTCATAAATGAATTTTGATTAATCTCAAGTATAAATCATCAATTATTGAGTGCCAGCAGTATTTTGACCTGCACTTTCATCTCCAGTTCCTCCTTGAGGTCCTGTTCCAGACTGACCTGGTCCTGGTGGTGGGCTAGTTTTTTTGTAAAGTTCTGTACTGATTTCGTTAACTATCGTTTTTAGTGTATCAAGTTTTGGTTTAATTTCTGTAGAGCCCTTGTCAAGTACATCTTTTAGATCTTTTATTGCGTTTGTAACTTTGATTCCTTGTTCTTGTGTAACTTTATCTTTGAGATCTTGGTTGATTAATTTTTCAGTAGCGTAAATAAAATTCTCAGCTTCATTTTTGACTTCAATTTCGTCCTTTTTCTTTTTGTCTTGATCTGCGTAAACTTCGGCGTCTTTTTTGAGTTTTTCAATTTCTTCCTTCGAAAGTTTTGTGCTTGCAGTAATTGTTATCGTTGCTTCCTTTTGGGTACCAAGATCTTTTGCTGTAACATTGAGTATTCCGTTTGCATCAAGATCAAACTTTACTTCAATTTGTGGAACACCTCTTGGTGCAGGAGGAATTCCGGAAAGGTTAAAGCTTCCAAGAGAAACATTGTCAGTAGCCATTGGTCTTTCACCTTGCACAATGTGTACTGTTACAGCAGTTTGTTGGTCTGCAGCAGTAGTAAAGACCTTGCTTTTGGATGTAGGAATAGTAGTATTTCTTTCAATTAATGGTTCACGTAATCCACCTAATACTTCTACTCCAAGAGTAAGTGGGGTAACATCAAGTAGTACAATGTCACTTGTAACATCTCCTGCAATAATACCTGCTTGTATTCCAGCACCTAATGCTACTGCTTCCATAGGATCAACGCCAGATTCGGGTTCTTTACCTAACACAGAGGCAACAAACTTTTTGACTAGTGGAATTCGTGTTGGTCCTCCCACAAGAACAATTTTAGTAATGTCAGAAGGGGAAAGTTTTGCATCTTCTAAAGCTTTTGTCATGGATGGCTTACATCTTTCTACAATTGGATTGATGAGATCTTCAAGCTTTGAACGGGTAAGTTTCATTTCTAGGTTCTTTGGACCCGTAGTTTGATCATATGATACAAATGGTAAATTGACATCAGTCTCCATTACAGAAGAAAGTTCAATTTTTGCTCTTTCGGCAGCTTCCCTTACTCTAACCATTGCAGCATTATCCTTTGAGAGATCGATTCCAGTGTTTTTTCTAAAAGCATCAACGATGTAATCTATTATTATTTTATCCATATCTGTGCCTCCAAGTTGTGTATCACCAGAGGTACTCATCACTTCAAAAACTCCACCACCCATTTCCATAATGGTTACATCAAGTGTTCCACCACCCAAATCAAACACCAAAATTTTCATGTCTTGCTTTGCTTTATCCAAACCAAATGCAAGTGATGCAGCTGTTGGCTCGTTGATAATTCTAACAACTTCAAGTCCGGCTATTTGACCAGCATCCTTCGTTGCTTGTCTTTGATTATCATCAAAATATGCAGGAACTGTGATTACTGCTTTTTCAATTTTTTCGCCAACAAATGCTTCTGCATCTCTTTTAATTTTCTGCAAAATAAATGCAGAAATTTGTTGTGGTTTGTATTCCTTGTCATTTATTTTGAAAATATAGTCACTTCCCATCTTTCGTTTTGCAGCTACAATTGTGCCTTCTGGATTTGTTACAGCCTGTCTTCTAGCAGGTTCTCCTACAAGAAGCTGACCATCTTTTGTAAAGGCAACAACAGATGGAAATGCTTTACCACCTACGGTTGTTCCCTCAGCTGCTGGAATGAGTGTTGGTTTACCTCCCATCATTACTGCCGCAGCAGAGTTACTTGTTCCTAAATCTATTCCTATAATTTTTGCCATATTATTATCACAATTCTATTATCATGTTTTTTTTGATATTTCTACTAAACTAGGTCTAATAACTCTGTTTTGTAAAATATATCCCTTGCGAATTTCTGCAGTAATTGTATTGTCATCAAGCGATGGATCTTTTTTTACAGATATTGCCTCATGTAATTGAGGATCGAAAATTTCTCCAACTGCTTCAATAGGAGTTATACCATTTTCTGACAAAAATGAGTCCATGTTTTTTAAAATAGCTGACAGTCCATCAGTGTTTATTTTTTGCTTGGCAAGTGCATCTTTTGCTCTGACAAAATCATCATATATTGATAGAAATTTTAACATCATTGAATCTAATGCAAAATTTACTTTACTTTGAACGTCAAATTCTGTTCTTTTTTTCAGGTTTTCGAAATCAGCCAGAAGATACTGTAGTTTTTTCTCATAAGATGCTGCTTTTTCCTGCTCTTGTTTGAGTTGTATTTTTAACTCGTCAATAATTTTTTCTTGTGATGTATCGTCACCAGACATACCATCAGTTTCTACTTCAATTTTTTCATCATTTTCTTCAGACAAACTAAATCCATTAAAATTCGTCTAATTTTACTCTTATTACAGGATCTCACACAATGGATTTGTTTTTATAATTATGATATCAGAGTCTTTATTGTTCTTACTAATTTTCTCATAATCCGATTTTGAACATGCTACAACAATTGTTGTTTTATCACTATGAAATAAATCAAAGGTAGGACCTTGATGAATTTCAACGTCCCCGATATAATCACGTAACTTGGTAACAAGTGAATTTAACATATCTACTTTATCGCCACGCATTTCATAGGAATCAAGCGTCCAAAGTATAGTGACTCGAGTTCTGCTGGCTTTGAGTTCATTTTTTTTAAGTGTAGAACGAATTTCGTCTATGAGTCTCTTAACATAACCTTCAATCCCCTTTATGCTTCCGTTAACTAGATACATCATGGTACCTGCTCCTTCAATTGAGGTTCCAAGTGATCTCAAATCATAAAGTCCATTTGTCATATCATCCAAAAAGAGATCTTTGAATTCAGTGAACATGAGATCTGCTCTTGTTGTTGGTTCCTGAGCAAATTTACATACTTCAAGTATACTTGACAGACCAGAAAACTGAGAAAGAATCTTTATTGCATGAAAAAGCTCTGATGAAGAAATCGCTACAAACTTTTTTTCTTTTTTATCAATAGCAAGCAACTTTGCAAGTTTGTCATCGACTTTACCATTAAAAGAACCAATGATTTCAGGAGTTTGGTTTTTTGCGCCAAGAGGATAATAAAAATATGAGATACCTTTCCCCATCTCAAGACCTGTTACATGTTCTAAAAGTGAGATGGTTTCATTGTTACCTCCAATTCCTGTAGGAAGGTTATAAATGACAGAACCTCCTTTCTTCATTGCACTAGTAGCATCTTTGAATTTAGAATGAATCTCCATTTTTGTTTCTTGCCCGGTTTTTCTGATCCTTGGTGCAAAAAAGAGGTATTCTGAGTGAGAAATTGCAACATCGATTGGTTCTACTCCAAGTAATGGTTCATCTTCTTTTAAGGAAGTGACATCAGGATAGGTCTTTGCAATCTCCGATTTTAGAGAAATAGCCATATGAGCAGATTCATCTACAATAAAGACGTCTGCGCCTTTTATTGCCATTTGACACGCAATGGAATAACCCTCAGTACTAAGACCATAAACAACAACTTTTGTAGCTACCAAATCATTGGAGCTAGGAGACAAGGCTAAGAAAAACTTTTTCCATGCTGAAATTCTATCAAAAATGTTTGAAAATCTGGTTTGATATACTTACTCCGAAACAACTTTTGTTTTTTGAGCCTATGATCGAAAAATTACGTAAAAATAATCAGATTTTATGTACTTCTAGGAACTACTATGAGGTTGTAGAGCTTGCCAAAGTTAGAAATGTAAAGCTTGTACTAGTTGGAAAGCACGGTGGATCGAACAAATCTGGAAAATTAAAGGCCAGTCTTGAACGAACACTACATTTATCACAAATAGTAGGAAAATTTTCTCCAGACCTAACTATTAGCTTCTGTTCACCAGAAGCGGCAAGGATCTCTTTTGGGGCAGGTATCAAACACATTGCCTTTTCTGATTCACCCCATGCAGAAGCAGTTATGAGACTTTCTGTACCATTTGTACAAAAACTTCTAATTCCATGGATAATTCCAAAAAAGGAATTCACCAAATACGGAATTGCAAAAAAAGACATCATACATTATAGATCTATAGATGCTGCATTAATAGTAAAACAGAAATCAAAAAATTATTCAAAGAATGACTTTCATCTCAAGGACAAAAAGACTATTCTTGTAAGAGTTGAAGAGTCCCAAGCTGCGTACATTAAGAATAGAAAAAATTCTAGTACAAATATTATAAATGAAATTGTAAAAGAATTCTCAAATTGTAATGTAGTTGTCTTAGGCAGATATTTACCACACATAAATCAGCTTAAAAAAGAATTTGGGAACAAAATTATAGTAATAGATAAAGTAGTAGATGGTAAAGCGCTTCTTAGATTTACTGATATTTTCATAGGTTCTGGAGGCACGATGACTGCTGAAGCTGTATTAATGGGAATTCCAACAATTTCTTATGATGCTGTTCCTAACCATATAGAAAAATATCTTGTGAGAATTGGTCTAGTAAGAAGACAAAAAAATCCAAAAATAATTATAAAATTAGTTAAGAAAATTTTAACATCTGACAATCGAAATCTTAGAAAAAAAGCAAAAACAATATTAAATTCAATGGAAGATCCTATTTCGAAACTTCTTACTGCAATTAGAACCGTTCAATAACATTCAAGTACAAGCAACCTTCAGAAAATCATTCTAAACTCAAACAATGTACTGAATAACATATAAGGGAACTTAATGGAAGATTCAACGCCTGGAAGCCCGGTAGAGGAGAAATCCACCGAGTGTAGCGGTCAAGCATAGGGGCCTTTGGAGCCCTTGACCCCAGTTCGAATCTGGGCCGGGCTATTTTTTATTTTCAAAATTACTACATGTAAGGTCCTGTTGGAACAAGGTGCCAGTGCGGCAATAACGATATTCCAATCAACAAAGGAATCAGAAAAATTGCAATGGAAATTGCTGATAATATTATACCAAGCAACAAACAATTTTTTGCCTTACTTGGATCATCATCTTTTATTATAAAATAAGCAATAATTCCTCCTATAATATTAAAGAGAATAGGTAAGAGAAACCAGAGGCTGCTTCTTTTCCTTATTTCCATTAAACAAATTACTAGTTATTGGAATTTAAACTACATTATGTTTTTTAATTATATTTCAAGTTTGGAAAGAAGTTTGGTAGATATTGCAAATAAAATCAAAGCTACAACAACCAGAACAATCATCTCGATTCCAACAAAAGTGCTAAAATTTCCAAATATTCCTGCTCTTACAACATCTACAAGATATGTAAGTGGATTAAGATAAAAAACAGTTGAGAGTGGTTCTGGTGCACCTTGTGCAGGATAAAATGCCGTACTTACGAATGCAAAAAAAAGAAAAGCAGTATTAATAACAACATTGAATCCTTCGCTGGATTGTAGCCTAGTAGAAATTATAGATGCTATAGAACCAAAAAGGATAGAACCAGTAACTGAAGCAAAAACTACAAGTGGTATAGTATAGAAATTAAATTCAACAGATTTGAAGAAGAGCGGATATCCAACAGCAGTGATGAGAGCTGCACTAATCAAACCAACAATACCAATTGTGTAAATGTTACTTAAAATGTAATGAGCTCTGGTAAATGGTCCAACAAGAATTTGTTCGAACATTCCATGTCTTCTGTCATTCCAAATAATAATTCCTGATATGAGAGTACTATTCATTATGTTAAAGCCAATCATACCTGAAGCTATGAATGCTGGATAGTCTAGAGATTTGTTTCCAAATGGAACAGAATGAATCAAAGCTGTATAAGCAAAACCAGCTACAAAGATGTAGATCAGGGGGAAAACAATCTGCCAGATCAAAAAACCCTTGTTTAGAGAAATAGTGAGATTTCTGTTTACTAATCTAATTACTGGATGCATTAGAATTTTTCACCACTGTAAGAAATATTTCTTCAAGAGTTGTAGGCATTACAGACAAATCCTCTATGGAAATATTGTTTGCCGTTAAGATTTGTAGAATTTTTAGTAAAACTTCCTCAGAATCATTTGATCGAATTGTTATGTTTGTTCCAGAATTGAAATCAATTTCATAGTCTTTTACATCAATTAAAAGACCTTGTACGTCTTTTTTTGTTTCAGGTATACGTATTTTAATTGTTTTTTCTCTACCAAATTTATTTTTCAGTTCATTAGGGGTATCTACTGCAATTATTTTTCCTTTATTAATAATAGCAACCTCATCACACAGATATTCAGCTTCATTTAGTATATGAGTTGTAAAAAATATTGTAAGACCTTCTTTGACTTTCTTTTTAATAAAATCAAGCAATCCACGTCTAGCAGAAGGATCTAATCCTACTGTGGGTTCATCAAGAAACAAAAGTTCCATGTCATGCATAAACTCGCGCGCAACTTGGACTCTTCTTCTTTGACCAATTGAAAGATCATCGTTTTTCATCTTCCTTATTTCTTGTAGATCAAAAGCAGAAAGAAGTTCCTCTACTTTATCTTTTCTTGTCTTCCTCTCAACATTCCACATCATGCCGTATTTTTCCAGTGATTTTTCTACACTTAGTGTTGGTTCATAGCTTGGTTGTTGTAAAACAACACCTATCTTTTTTCGTATATCAAGAGGCCGCTTGATAGCATCCATGCCAAGAATGTTAATAGCCCCACTTGTTGGTGCGATCAGAGTTGTAAGTAGTTTGATTGTAGTGGTTTTTCCAGCACCGTTTGGTCCCAAAAAGCCAAAAATCTTACCAGAATTCACAGAAAGATCGATTCCATCTACTGCCATGATTGACCCATATGATTTAGAAAGTGAATTTGCCACAATACAGGACATTAAAGATTATTTTATTCCCCCACTAATTTATCTAATGAAATTTTTATTAATACACACTTTCTAACACACAGTAACTTGTCAGAATTTGAGTCTCTCTTAAACAAACTTCTAGAACAAAAGCCTGATCTTTCTAGATCAGACATACAGGAAATGATTGAAAAAAAGAAAGAAAAGATCGGTGCAGGATATCTGACAGATCAAGGAGCTCTTTTTCTCATAGCATCAGATCTTGGAGTATCCTTAAATGAACAATTGAAAGTTGAAATGGGTCTTAAGGATCTATACGTGGGAGCAAAAGAAATTACACTTCAAACAAGAGTAATGAATGTTTATCCAGCAAAACAGTTTTCTAGAAAAGACGGTTCTCAATTTCTTCTTAGAACTATGACGGTTTATGATGCAGACTCACGTGCAAAAGTCAAATTATGGGATGAAAAAGCAAACTTACCAGGAATAGAAACCCTCAAGCCAGGAGATCTAGTAAAAATAATCAAAGCTTATGTAAAATCTGACATGACAGGTACTCCCATAATCAATGTAGGTTCAAATTCAAATATTGAGACAGGGGATGTGCAAAATGACATTCCTTCTCTTGATTCAATTACTGATGATGTTAGTACAATAAAAGAAAATCAGCAAAACTTGGTAGTTTCCGGTATATTAGATGGAAATGTTAGGGTTTCTGAATTTACAAACTTTAAGGGTCAACCAGGTAAAGCACTCCATTTACGAATAAAAGGAAAGGATGGAACGTTTGCACGTGTTGTATTGTGGAATACTGATGAAAAATCCCTACCAAAAATGATTACACTTGGTGCAAAGACTAGACTCATTGGAGTTAGAACCAAGATGGGTCAACAAGGACTAGAACTGCACGGTGACGAGGGCACAGTGATTGAAATTGAAGGTGCAAAAGAAATTCAACCAATAATTATTAGAGTTTTGTCTATGACAAAAAATGATTCTGGAAATATAATGATTTTAGGATCGGAACAAAATAAGAAAATTTTAAACATTGTAGATTCAGCTGGAGTTTCTAAAGATCTTAAAGTCGGTGATGTAATAGAATGCATGCCAACTAAAGTATATGGAAATTCAATAACACTAGAAGGAGATTCTTTTATCAGAAAAATTGATGATAACAAGATGCCAACTATTTCAGAAATTAGAACTAAAATCAGAGATCTTAAACCAAGTGATAGTATCTATTGCATAGAATCTATTATTCTAAAAAACCCAGAAAGACGTGAAATTCAGACAAAGACTGGTGAATTGGTAGCTCTTTCAGAGGTGTTTATTGAAGATGACACTGGACAAATCTGGTTGAAAGGTTGGAGAAATCAGGCTAGATTACTAGACCAGTTTTCCCAAGGCGAGATAATCACGGTAACTGGTGTAACTGCAAAAGCAGGTTTAGAAGGCAGAATTGAACTCTTTTTGACACCATTTTCAGGCATTATAAAGAAAAACTAAGAATCCCAAAAACCTCTAGTTGTAACATATTGTCTTTCCGCTTCATAGATTTGCTTGTATAGTTGTTCTTCTCCTATCATATTTCGTAGAATGCGAGCACCTGTATCAGCACCAATACCATATCCTGAAAGAACAACAAGTGCGGTTCTGCCAAAATTTTCAATGAGTGATGAAATTTTCCATGCACGTACAAACTTGTGATTTTCGTCAGTGGTGATTTTTTTGCCAGAATGCTTCTTTTGTATTATTTTGGGCAGTTCATAATCAGAAAAGAATGTGGCAGTTATCTGTCTAGATTTACAATAAGGGCATGAAAGCAAATCTTTTACTTCCTTTGTTTCCATCACTCGTTCCCATTTTCCACATCTTGCACACACAAGTCTATGCTTGGTTTTCAACAGCCTAGTCTTAACAAGATCCAAAATTCCTTTATCAATGTTAGCTGGAGCTGCATAGTATTTTGTAGTATGATCAAGTATTGGTTCTGCAAGTTTAGAAAAGTTTTCAACTTCAATCCAATGAAGTTTAATCTCTTGTGTTTTTATTTTCTTTAATAATTCTAATGTATTTTCTAAATCATATTTATCATGAAATAGCTCACGCAGTGCTTCTTTAGCAAGTGGGGTTTTTACATATTTTTCATAAAGGAACCTTGCAGATTTTCTATCATAAACAGAACCACGGCCTACAATACCAAATTTCTTAGCTACACACCAAGTACGCCAATTCACATTATGTGTACCAGCAAGTGATGCTTCTACAATAAAAGATAGATCAAATTCATCTTCCAATACATCCAACAAAGGTTTTTGCAATATTCTTCCATTTGAGGACATCATAATTCTATATGCGTCAGATCTAGAATCTACCAAATATCCTGACTTGGATGACAACATTGTAGAAAGAAGAGTTGAAAGAGTAGAGTTAATTTTTGTGCCAAAACATGAATGCATAACTATAGTGTTACGAGCTCTAAGTGATTCTACCACTATGGTTTTTTCATCTGGAATAATTCCTAGCTTAAGATTTTCAATTATTTTATTAGATATTATAGATGAGGCCATCTGTGTTTTAGTTCTAAATATACCAACTTTTCGTGCTGTGGTATAGTCAACTGGTATGCTTTCGCCTTCCCAGTAAGGCACGTTAATTCCTGCTGCACTTATTGGTTCAACATTAATTTTTAGTGAGCTTTCGTCAACATTTAGTATTCGCCACTGCATTCCTCTAAGGACAAAAATGTTACCAGGATCACCATAATCTCCTACAAATCTTTGATCTAGACTTCCAATAATCTTCTTGCTTGCGGTATCAAAGACCTTGAATTTTAAAATGTCAGGTATGGTAGAAAGATTTTCAAAGAAATATCGAAACGCTCTCCCCTTTTTTGTAAAAACCAGTTCTTCTTTATCAAAAAATAAAATCGAATTAGAATGCAAAATATCAAGTACTGAGAAAAGATCTTCTATTGTTACATTCCTAAAGGAATAGGCTTGCGTAATAATCTTCATTGCCAAATCCACTGGAACACTTCCAAATTGCATCGTCATACCTACTAAATGATGAGCTAGTACGTCTAGTGCTCTCTCATGGATAACTTGATCTTCTATTGACTTTTCTTTTATCCTATCAAGTATTGCGCGTGTCTCAAATTCGTCATCTGGATTGTTTGTTACAATTAATCCCTTTGCAGAAGAATCTCTGTTGTGTTTGCTTCTTCCTATTCTTTGTATTAATTTGGAAACTTGTCTTGGAGATCCATAATGAATTACTAGTTCAACAGAACCAATATCAAGTCCAAGTTCAAGTGACGAAGTACATACTACTATTCCAGGTCTTCCTTGTCTTAGTGATTCCTCTGTTTCTTCTCTAACTTCCTGAGAAAGTGATCCGTGATGTAATTCTATTCTTAAAGTAGATCTTTCCTTTAAAATAGAAGCGAGATATTCTGATTCTCCACGTGTATTTGTAAAAAGCAAAACTGGTGAATCAGGGTGATTTTTTTCTACATATTCAACAATAGAATCTACAACATCTGTTATGGTTCCATCAATGTACTTGACTTCAACATCGTATTTTCTTATCGAATTATCTTGAATTATTTTGCATTTTCTCTTTGTACCAACAACAAACTTGGCAGATTCGTTAGTATTTCCAATTGTTGCAGAAAGGCCCACTCTGGTTATTGGAAATTTTGAATTAAGCTGGAGTCTTTCTAGACTAAGAGAAAGTTGAGATCCTCGTTCATTTCCTAAAAGCTCATGCACTTCATCAATTATTACCCACTCTAGCTCTGAAAGAGCATTCAATAATTTTTGTTGCGTCAAAAGTATCATCATAGTTTCAGGAGTAGTAATGAGAATATCTGGTGGTGATTCTGTTATTTTTTTTCGAATTGCCTGAGTTGTATCACCATGTCGTATTTGTATGGTAAGATTTTCACTTTCAGCGTATTTTATTATTCTTCGAAAAACGTCACGGTTTAGCGCACGAAGTGGGGTAATGTATAATGCCTTTATTTTTCCAGTTTTTTTTGAATTCGCTAGACGAGCAAAAATTGGAATCACTGAGGATTCTGTCTTACCAGAACCAGTAGGGGCAACTATCAATGAATCTATTTTTTGATATACTACTGGAACTGCTTTTTTTTGAATATCAGTTAAATTTTCAAAGCCCAGAGAACGAAACTTGTCTGCAAGAGAAAGATCAGCTAGTTGGTTCTGGTTCTTGACTCTGTCTTGTTCTAGCTCGCTCATACACCATAACGCCCACTAATCCAATTCCAAATAGAATTACTGTGATAAGTGGTATAGAATCAAAAATGCCTGCCATGAATGCCTTAGTAATTTACACTGATAAATATCTTAAGGTGAATCTTCTAACCCGATCTGTGTAATTATATAATCAGTAATTTTCTTGCCATTAAATGATGGAAAAACTTGTGCTGTGTACTTTTGCCCAATTTTTTCTAATTTGATTTTTTGATGTGTGAACATACTTATCGATCTATCCAAACTTTCTCTTTCTTCATCATCTGATTTTCTAGTTATGTTGGTCACAACTACAGGAATTTGTCTTTTTATAGCAACATGTGCCAATTTGTGCATATATTCCATAAATGCAATGTGTTTTGCCAACGAGTTTGATTCCTTTGAATATTCAAATGAAAACAGATCGGTTACATTGTCTATTACAACGAGAGTTAAATTCTCAATTTCTAATATTTTATCTACATAACTTAGTTGTTCAACAGTATTTGTTATTCTTCCAACAATCATTTTATCAAGAAGTTTTTGATCCATTCCTTTTGCTTTAAGAAATTCAATCAATCTTTCTGGTCTAAAACTACCAGTAGCATCTTGATACAAAATCATTCCATCACATGCTAATGAGTTTACACAAATCTGTAACAATAGCTGTGTTTTGCCTGATCCACTTGGACCATATATGTCAGTAATCATCCCACCTCTTATGCCACCCCTTAGGAGTTTGTCTAGATTCTCAATTCCAGTTGCAATCATCAAATCTCTAATCTACAGAACACCATAAATTAAAGAATGTCAAACACTATTGAAGATCGGGAAGGCTTTTATTCCCGATCTCAGGCAGTGGTCAACAAGTGATTTATGTTTGTCGCAAGCGCAGCCAAAAAGACCGTTGACAACTTTACAGAAAGGTATTAACAAGAAAGTTACTGTCAGACTGAAAAGCGAAATAGAATACAAAGGAAAAATGAACAATGTTGATTCATATATGAATTTGATTATGACTGATGCTGAAGAAATAAGCAATGGAAAAGTGATTGCAAATTACGGTAGAGTTATTGTAAGAGGAAATAATGTTCTTTTCATCAGATTAGAAAATGAACTTTAAATAAATAGGTTTTTGAAAATGGGGCGAAATTACCTCTTTACGTCAGAATCAGTAACAGAAGGACATCCAGACAAAGTATGTGATCAAATTTCTGATGCAATTTTAGATGAGTTTCTAAAGCAGGATCCAGAATCAAGAGTCGCAGTTGAAACCTTGACTACGACTGGAATAGTAGTAGTTGCAGGTGAGGTTACATCTAGAGCAAAATTTGACGTGCAGGATGTGGTAAGAAAAACATTGCGTGAGATTGGCTATGATGATCCCCAATTTGGTTTTGATGCAGAATCATGTAGTGTCCTAGTTTCATTACATTCACAAAGCCCAGACATATCTCAGGGTGTTTCGTCAACTGAGAACAAGGAACAAGGTGCAGGAGATCAGGGATTGATGTTCGGATATGCAACAAATGAAACTGAGGAAATGATGCCAATGCCAATTATGCTAGCTCATAAACTCACTAAGAAACTTGCAGAGGTTAGAAAAAATAAATCCCTTCCTTGGGTAAGACCAGATGGAAAATCACAAGTGACAGTAGAATATGAAGATGGAAAACCAAAAAAACTTGAAACTATAGTAATCGCTACACAACACTCTCCAGAAATAAGTAATGAACAAATAAAAAGAGAGATAATTGAAAAGGTAATCAAACCAGTTTGTGGAAAATACTGGCATGATAAAATCAAAGTTCATGTTAATCCAACTGGTAGATTTGTTATCGGAGGACCTCCTGGTGATGCAGGTCTTACTGGAAGAAAAATTATCGTAGATACCTATGGAGGAATGGGAAGACATGGTGGTGGTGCATTTTCTGGAAAGGATCCATCCAAAGTAGACAGATCAGCATGTTACATGTGCAGATATATTGCAAAGAATATCGTAGCTGCTGGATTAGCTGAAAGATGTGAAGTTCAAGTTGCATATGCAATTGGCGTTGCAGAACCTGTATCTCTAATGGTAAGTACATTTGATACAAGTAAGATTCCAGAAGAACAAATTGAAAATCTAGTCAGAAAACACTTTGACATGAGACCTGCTGCATTAATATCTCAATTACAACTAAAACGTCCAATTTATAGAAAAACTGCAGCCTATGGTCACTTTGGAAGAAATGAGCCTGAGTTTAATTGGGAAAAAACTGACAAAGCCGAGGTACTAAGAAAGGCCGCTGGTCTTTAAGACTGCTTTGTGTGTTTTAAATTCAATTCCAAACATACTTTGCAATTTTTTGTGATTTCCAACATAATCTCCAACTAAAATATTCAAATCGTCCACACCAAAATCCATTTTTGGATTATTTAATGCTGTATGATACGCATCCTCTAAATCCATATTCTTTATGAAAGTTTTTCCTCCTTGAAGAAAATCTCTAACATAGTCATTGAATGTTACTGTCTTTGGTCCCACAAGATCAATAATTTTGTATGAAAACTTTTTTTGTATGATTGATTGAAAGATAACTTCTGCAACATCTCCTATGAAAATTGGTTGCAGTCGATATCTACCCGAACCAGGAATCATTATAGTTCCTTTTTTTATTTGTTTAAAAAGAAAATTAGACAATGGATCATCTTTGCCTATTATGTATGATGCACGAAGAATTGTGTAATCTAAACCTGAATTAATTATTTCTTGTTCTGCTTGGAATTTAGAAATAAAGTATCCAAAAGTAGCATCTTTACTTACACCTAGTCCGCTAATGTAAATTATTTTTTTAATTTTAGCTTTTTTGCATAGCTTTATTGCGTTTTTTGTAAGACCTACATTTACTTTTTGATAATCAGAATCAACTGTTTGTTTTCCTTTGCCAATAAAATGCAAGAGTGCAGCGTATCCGCGCAGTTTTGAAGTAAGATGGTTTTCAGAAAGATCTTTTGATGAAATAACTTCTCCAAAGTTAATAGAAGATCCTTTGCCTTTACGTACAATTCCAATTACAGAGATTCCTTTTTTTGCTAATGCTTTCCCAACATTTTTGCCTACAAAGCCATTAGCACCAGTTATTGCCACTTTTAGCGAATTTTTGCGTATCATGACTTGCAAATGTATCCGACAAATTAATTTTAAAGGTATGCTAAAGATAGATTAATTGAACACTACTGATTGTTACCAAATTTTAGGAGTTCAAAAAGGTGCATCTCAAAAAGAGATAAAAAGTGCCTACAGAAGACTTTCTCTAAAATATCATCCTGATAGGAATATGGGAGAAAAAGATGGCGAAAGATTCAAGCAAATTATAGAAGCTTATCAAACCCTTAAACTAGAAGAAAAAAAGAAAGATCGAAAATCAGAAGTGGACATAGCACATACATATACTGAATTTTGGAAACAATATGATAAAAAAGTAAACGAGGAACAGTTTGACAGAGTAAATTTTGCTGGATTTCAGAATCCATTTGGTGTAAACGTACCAGAAAACTATAGTCATAACCAAGAAAAAGAACCTTCACAAATTTCTACACATGTCATTTTGTATGTAGGTCTTGGTCTTGTAGCAGTGTGGATAATTCTCTCAGAGATTTTAAAGTAATTTGATAAAGATTAATACATAAAAAATTAATTTCCTTTATGGAAAGTGAGGCAAAACTAAAGGGCAAACTTAAGACTGGTTTTACAACTGGAACTTGTGCAACTGCTGGTGCAAAAGCAGGAATTTTAGCAATCCTAAATCAAAAAAAAATTGATGTCGTGGATGTAACTTTGCCTAAAAAATCTAAGATTCAAATTAAAATCTTAAGTTGTCAATTTGATAAACATAGTGCAAAATGTACAGTCATAAAAGATGGTGGGGATGATCCAGACGTTACACATGGTGCAGAAATAATTACGCATGTTTCACTTATAGATAAACCAAATCAGATAGAAATTGATGGCGGTGATGGTGTAGGACGAGTAACAAAGCCAGGTCTTGGTCTTGAAATAAATTCTGCAGCAATAAATCCAACTCCAAAAAAGATGATAATTGAAAACATTCAGGAAATCGGAAAAGAAATTCTTGAAAAAAATGGTGTAAATGTTATTGTCTCAGTTCCAAGGGGAAAGGAGCTTGCAACAAAAACGGATAATCCAAGACTTGGAATTATTGGTGGCATCTCAATTTTAGGTACAAGCGGAATTGTGATACCATATTCTACTGCTTCTTTTGCAGCTTCAATCAGACAGAGTCTTGATGTTACAATCGCAATGGGAAATAATATTGTTGTATTAACAACAGGTGGAAGAAGCGAAGATTTTTCAAGAGAAATAATAAAACTTCCTGATCATTGTTTTATACAAATGGGAGATTTTTCAGGATATACACTTCAACAATGTGCAAAACGACCAATCAAAAAAGCATATGTTGCAGGTTTTATTGGAAAACTAACAAAGATGGCAATGGGCGTAAAACAAACTCATGTCAAAGGTTCCAAAATTGACATGAAGTTTCTGTCAGATCTTGCGCAAAAATGTAATGCAAAAAATGAAACCATCGAGGAAGTAAAAAAAGCAAACACTGCAAGACATGTCTATGAAATTGTCATGAAAGAAAACATTGTAGATTTTTTTGATGCTGTTTGCTTGGAAGTTTACAATCAACTAAGAAAACATTCTGAAGCCAAGTTTGAACTTGATGTCATAATGTTTGATTTTAATGGTAAAATAATAGGAAGGTTTCCTAGATAGTAACAAATATCTTTAGTTCTAAAAAAATTCAATGCATGGAAAAAGTTGCCATATTAGCAATTACAAAAAACGGAATTTCAATTGCCTTATCGCTAAAAAAACAATTTCCTTCATGGAAAATTTTTGCACCATCTAAATTTTCAAATAATGACTCACAAATTGACTGGTTCGAGGACTCTACTACCGCAAAAATAGGAGATCTCTTCAAAACTCATGAAGCTCTCATATGCATATTCTCACTTGGTGCAGTGATTAGACTAGTCTCACCTCATATGAAAGACAAAAAGACAGATCCTGCAGTAGTTGTCATTGATGACACTGGCAAGTTTGCAATAAGCACCCTTTCAGGACATTTAGGAGGAGCAAACCAGCTTACAGAAGATATTGCCAAGATTTTGAGTGCAACACCTGTCATCACTACTGCTGCAGATGTCAACAAAACGATTGCAGTTGATTTGGTTGGAAAAGAATTTGGCTGGAAGATAGATGATGATTCTACTGTAACAAGAGTAAGTGCATTTATGGTAAATGAAGAAAAAATTGGAGTCTATCAGGATGCGGGCGAAAAGGATTGGTGGACTCCAAAAAAAGAATTTCCAAAGAATGTAACTATTTACAATAGTTTTGAAGAGTTGAGAAATTCTAATTCTAAAGGATATTTGATAATTTCTGATAAAGAAATAGAAGACAGGGAATTGTTAAAAAACTCTGTAGTATACAGACCAAAGACTTTGGTTGTTGGAGTAGGCCTACATTGGGACACTAGTAAAGACACAATCAAAGAAGGAGTAGAATTTTGTATGAAAAAATTTAATCTAAGCCCAAAATCAATTGTAAGATTTTCATCAATAAAAAAAGAATCAGATGTAGTAGGATTACAAGAACTGGCAAAGGAATGGAATATTCCAGTAGATTATTTTGAAAAAGAGCAGCTTGCCCAAATTGCCATACCAAACCCATCAGAAACTGTGCAAGCCTTTGAGGGCACTCCAAGTGTTTCAGAAGCTTCAGCACTACGAAGCTCTGGCGGAAAACTAGTAATTGAAAAGCAGAAATTTCCACCAAACTTAACTGTAGCAATAGCGAGAATCACAAAATGAAAAGAGGATTATTACTAATAGATAGAGGTAGTAGAGAAGACGAGGTAAAAGACGAATTAAGATACATTTGCTCTAAAGCCAAAGAATCTGGGGGTTACCAATTCTCAGATTATTGCTTTTTGGAGGTGGTTCCACCCTTTATTGAGGAAGGTATGGAAAATTGCTTCAAACAAGACATAGATGCCCTGACAATTGTTCCATATTTTTTGTACCCTGGAAAAAAAGTCAAACTAGCAGTAAACAAGGCAATTGAAATGATATCAAAAAGTAAAATGAAGATCAAAATTGCAAAACCAATCACCTTACACAAATCTTTGCCAGATATTGTACATGCTAAAGTTGATGATATTATTACAAAAAACAAGATCACGTTTTCAAGAAAAGAGATGGATTTGTTACTTATTGGTCATGGAAGCAAGGATCCTAATGCAAAAACCTCTTTGCAATATGTTGTTGACGGGTTACAAGATTCATACCGAAATGTATCTCTCTGTTGGCTAGAAATAGAAGAGCCCAACATCAAACAAGGAATAGATATCTGTGCTAAAAACAATCCAAATGTATTGGTAATTGTTCCATATTTTTTGCATAGAGGTGCACATGTCAAACGAGATATATATGAAGATCTAAATCCAGCAATGGAAAAATCTGGAATTAAAAATATTTTCATAACAAAACATCTTGGTACAGATGTTAAATTGATAGATCTAGTTATAGAAAGAGCAAAGGAAGTTGAGAAATGATTACTCAGAAGGGCCAATCAATTGAGGACAAGAGCATGGAAATAATTGAAAACGAGATAGGCTCTCATTCATATTCAAAAGACGAATGGCCAATAGTTAGAAGAGTAATTCATTCTACTGCAGATTTTGATTTTGCACGACAAAACATGATTGTTTTTCATAAAAATTCCATATCAAGCGGCATTAATGCCTTGAAAAATGGCTGTAATATCATAGTAGATGTAAATGGTGTCATTGGTGGACTAAACAAGGAAAACCTGAAGGAGTTTGGAAACAAGGCAATTTGTAACATATCCGAGCCAAAAATTGTAGAAGAGGCAAAGAAACTCAACAAGACACGTGCACAGACCTCTATGCGAATGGCTGCCTCAGAAATGAACGGAGGGGTGATTGCAATAGGCAATGCTCCCACAGCACTAATAGAAGTGATTCAGATGATAAAGGAGAACGTAACACATCCAGCTCTTGTAATTGGTATTCCAGTTGGTTTTGTATGTGCAGTAGAATCAAAAGAAGAACTTCAAACAATTGACATACCATACATTACAAACAAGGGTCGTAAGGGAGGAAGTCCTTGTGCGTCTGCAATAGTTAATGCGTTGTTCAAGATCGTAAAAGAGAAAACAAAAGGCTAACGAGTTTATCGATAAAGAGTAAAAATGGTTTACCCCCACTTTACTCGTAGAAACATGCTGTTGTCGTAAAACTTTAGGTTAAGTAAAAGATCAACAAGATATTATGAAATACGGTTACGCTTATGCATGTATTTCGATATTGATTGTAATGATTGGTACTTTTTTAATTTTTCAATTGGAATCAACAAGGCAAACAACTAGTTTGAATGAAATCTATAAACCAACATTATCAGATGATCAGGTTACACAAATTATAAGATCTGACTTGTCCAAGCATTTGCCAAATCTTACTAAGGTAATTATCGAAGGTAAAGATCCAATTCCAAATAATCTTGATTATCCAAAACATCCACTTCGTTTGTGGTATATTACACCAAATGGCACTCAATTTCTAATAAATAATACAAATTATTCTGTAGTATGGAAATGTGTTCCCGAAATTAACTTCTGTAATATTCGTAGTCCATTAGTCCTTCAAGCTTCAAGTGGTAGATTAGTATACCTAGCAGATTTAAGCTGGTACACTACGGAAACTCATGGCAATGGCTTCCCAACATATTATTTGATAGATGCGAATGATGGAGAGGTACTTTTCTCAACCTTACTGGAATCTGCAAATAGCACTAAGCAAATGATAATCGAATACAGACCATGACTCTCAAAGGTAAGAAGAACCACTACAACGTAAAATTCCTTCACAAATTATCTTTTGGAAAATTTGATACAGTTTTGAACAAAATTTCTTGCAATGCGAGGTTGCGCAAAGTGCATGTGCATGTATGAAGCTAATGTGTTGTACTGCATTAAACCGTCTTTTTGGTTTTTTATACCAATACCAATGGAAAGATCATAGGCAAACTTGGAGTCCTTTGATACTGATTCTAGCTCAGAAAAATGAAACTCATGTCCTTGTATGATATTTGAGGTCTTTGCAATAAGACAATCTTTTGTTATTCTAGCCTTGGTATAGTTTAGTTTAAGTTTTTTTTGCATCTTTGTAGTGGCATCAAAAAGTCCCACCATCTTGAATTTCTTTGAACCATAATCAATGGATCGGGTAAGATACATCAATCCACCACATTCTGCATAGATTGGCATTCCAGATTCTGCAAGAGTCTTGATATTTTTTTGCATCCTAGAGTTTTTCTCAAGGGCACTGCCTATCACTTCTGGAAAGCCACCACCAATATAGATTCCATCACATTCAGGCATCTTTGAATCAGATACAGGACTGAAAAATACTATCTTTGATCCCTCTTTTTTTAGGGCATCCAAATTATCCTGGTAGTAAAAATTGAAAGATTGATCCAGTGCGACTGCAATTGTGGTTTTCTGTTTTGGATTTTTTTCTTTAGGAATCAAACCAAAAGGTGGAACTTTGTTCCCAATCTGAATAATTTTCTTAACATCAATAAAACCTGACATTGCTTTTGCTATCTTTGATATCTTTGATTGAAGTTCTTTTTGCTCAGAGACTGGGATTAATCCAAGATGTCTTGATTCCATGAGAAATTCAGGATTACGTGGAATCACACCAACGATAGGAATGTTCAATGAAGAAAGTGCCTGTCTGCAAAGATCTTCATGCTTTTTGCTGCCAATCTTGTTTAGAATAAAACCAGAAATTCTAGAATTTTTATGAAATTTCGTAAACCCAAGTGCAGTTGCAGCAATTGATCGTGCAGTCTTGCTTGCATCCAAAACAAGAATTACTGGAGTTTTTAAAATAGATGCTACGTGATGTGTGCTGGAATAGTTCGAGTCGCCAGAAAATCCATCATAATAACCCATCACGCCCTCAATTACAGAAAAGTCAGAATCAAAATTTTTTACAAAGCTCTTAACAATTCCACTGGAACCCATAAGCCAAGGATCCAGGTTTCGTGCAGGTCTGTCAGATACAGAACTAAGATAACTAGGATCTATAAAGTCAGGCCCAACCTTGAATGATTGTACAGAATATCCCTTTTTTTTGATTCCATGAATTATTGCACAGCTAATTGAAGTCTTGCCAACACCACTTGTAGTTCCAGCAAGCACAATCCTTGGTATTTTCAATTCTCAACAATATTACGGAATTTTATTTAAATGGATGTTTACTGTTCAGACCTTATACTTTTTACCATATCAAATAGCTGCCTGACAGCTAATTTTGGATGGTGCGTTGCAAGCTTGATCAAATTACTCATACTAAAGTCAGCTTTTACAAAATCCAAAAATTCTTCCGCTGAGAGCTCTTGGATTATTGCAATTTCCTTGTCCCATTCTTCATCAGATAGACCTAACCATCTGGTTTGTACTTTGACTGCAGCTTTTATCTTGGAACCTATTGCCTTTTTCCAGTTTTCTTCATATGGTTTTAGGGATTCCTTTGATGTGTCATTTTTTAAAACTGCTTCTGCACCTACCTGACCTGCTACTCTTCCAAATTCTATTGCATATCGAATTCCTTCTAAGACAAGAGGATTTGCCTGCCCAGCTGCATCACCAACCAGTATAAGGTTATCTGCAATAGTGGTATGTGTTAATCCTTCATTTGGAATTAATCCATAATGAAATTCTATTGGAACAATTCTACCAAGATTTTCTATTGGACCTGGCTTTTTGTCAATTAGTTCAAGCAGTCTTTGGGTTGGATCAATTTGTGATTCTGGTTTTCCAACACCAACGCCAATTCTTACCTTGTTTTTTCCCAATGGAAATATCCAAGCATATCCGGCTGGAGAATATTGTTGTCCAACCATGAGATGCCACGTTTCTGGATCAATGTTATCAACATATGCTTCAAATTCTGCACCAACACCAAATCTTTTCCATTGTGATACAGTACCTCTATTTTTTCCAATTACTGAATAAAATCCGCTTGCATCTATTACAAGTTTTGAATGAAAAACAAGATCATCTTTTATTGATGTAGCCTTGACTCCCACCAATTTTCCATTCTCCTCAAGAATATTAGTCACATTAGTTCTAACAAAAATATCTGCACCTGCATTTGCTGCTTGATATGCAAGAAACTGATAAGTTTTCCTTACATCCAAGACTGCAGCTTGAGGCTCTGTTCCTTTTATTGTTACACGGTTATTTGGTGAATAAAATGAATAATTTCTAATCGGGTTATAACAATCAGAAGGAATACCAAAAGATTTTGCTTCTTTTATCCAAGTAACACCGCTTGTTCTAACTGAGTGTCCTATTGCTTCTTCTCGCTCAAGTACAGCTACACGTACATCTTTTTTTGCAGCTGACCATGCTGCAGAAAGACCAGCAGGACCACCTCCTACTATAACAATATCAAAATCATATTCTCTTGTCAAACAATCAACATTTTTTCTTTGATGATTATAAACTACACATTTTCTGTTGTAAAATTATAGACAGTTTTGATCCGAATCTTTTTAGTTCACACTTGAAACCAAAAATCGATGGGAAAAGATGGATTTGTTATAGTATACACAGGTAAAGGAAAGGGTAAAACAACGGCTGCGCTTGGAATGGCCTTACGGGCTGTGGGATATAATCACAAAATTTGCATGATCCAATTTATCAAAGGTTCTTGGCATTATGGCGAGATGACTTCATCAAAGAGACTAGAACCAGAATTTGAGTTAACTGCCATAGGAAAGGGTTTTGTAGGAATTATGGATGATAAAAGCCCAATCGAAGATCATAAAAAAATTTCTGACGAGGCTCTTCGCATAGCAAAAGAAAAGATTCAATCAGAAAAATATGATATCATTATACTTGATGAGATAAACTATGCAATCAATCTAAATCTAGTAAAATTAGAAGATGTTTTAGATTTAATAAAAATTAAACCACCTAAGTTGAATTTAGTTCTTACTGGAAATTACGCTAGAGATGAAATTATAGAAGTTGCAGATCTTGTTACAGAAATGAGAGAAATAAAACATCCTTTCAAAGCAGGTATTCGAGCCAAGAAAGGTATAGATTTCTAACCAGCAACATTAAATTACGTAACAAAAATTTGAAAAACTATGACCACAGCTGTTCAAGAACTCCCAGAGGTTGGCGAAATTATTGTTGCTACAGTTACAAAAATTATGGATCAGGGAGCGTATGTCACTCTTGATGAATATAATAATATTCAGGGATTTTTACACATATCAGAAATTGCAACTGGCTGGATCAGACACGTAGAAAAGTTTCTCAAGACTGGAGAAAAAAAAGTCCTTTTAGTAAAACGAGTAAATACTGCAAGATCTGAAATTGATTTATCATTAAAACAAATTTCAAGTGATCAGAAAAAGAAGAAGCTTCTTGAGTTAAAAAAGAAAGAAAAAGAAAAAGTCTTAATTGATAGTTTAAAAACAAAAGCAGAACTTTCGCAAACAGAGGCTGAAAAAATAGAAGAGGTTTTGATAAACAAATTTAATTCTGTTTATGATGCCTTTTCAGAAATAGTATCAAAAGGAATAGTCGTTCTTGACGGTCTTAATTTGTCTACTAAAGTGCTAAAAACTATAGAAGAAATTAGTTCAAAGATCCAAGTACCTCACGTCGAGATACGTGGCGTATTAGAAATCACATGTACCAAACCTAATGGCGTTGAAATCATAAAAAAAGCACTCCTTGATGCTGTTGAAAATAAAGGAGTCAATGTGGAGATAATCTACATTGGAGCTCCAAAATACCGAGTGACTGTTTCTGCTCAAAATTTCAAGACAGCTGAAAAAGAACTAAAACCGATTCTTTCAGAAATTCAAGATACTATAGAAAAGAAAGGCGGGACCTTCAAATTCACTAGGGAAGAATCAAAGAAAACACGTGAGGGATAAATATGCGATTTCAGATGCGTAAATGTCCTGAATGTAAACGATATACACTAAAAGAAGATTGTCCAAAATGTGGTAACAAAACTGTAACAGTTCATCCTGGAAAATATTCTCCAGATGATAAATATGCAAGATATCGAATTTCTGATCGTTACAAATAACTTATTTTGTATCTAACCAGTTGAGGATATGTTTGTAGAAGATGTTATAGATTGTGTTGCTTGAGATTGAATTATAACTTTACTCATACGTGCTTCCTCAGGATCTATTGGTTGGTCTGTAGCTGGATCTGTTTTAATCGCTCCAATTTTATCAACTACATCTTGTCCAGAAATCACCTGGCCAAATATCGTATATTTACCATCTAAATTCGGAGCATCGCCAAGCATTATGAAAAATTGAGAGCTTGCACTATCAATGCTAGGACCGCGTGCCATTGATACCATGTATTTTACGTGTTTAAGAGTACTAAATTCAGGTGGAATTGTATATCCCGCGTCACCTGTTCCCCAGGTATCACGTGAACCATTTTTTGTATTTGGGTCACCACCTTGAATAACAAAACCTGGAATTATTCTGTGGAATAATGTTCCATCATAAAATCCGGATTTTGCAAGTTTTTCAAAGTTTGCTACAGTTTTTGGAGCAACATCATCTCTGAATTTGATGACAATGTTTCCATATTTTGTAGAAATGACACCTACATCGCTTGTTGGATTTACACTTGTGGGATTTACAGTTGTAGAATTAATTTGAGGTGTTATCTTTTGATTTGTATTACTTGTTTGCAGCACATAGTTTGGATTTACTTGATATAGTAAAACTCCTGAAACAATTCCAGAACTATTGCTATTAAGACTTGGTGATGAGTAGACAAGCTTTAATGGACCATTACCATCTACTGGGTATTTGATCGTTTTAGAATAAACACCAATGTATCCAGATTGATAAGTGGCTGATTGTACATGAGTATTTGGATCAAAATAAGTCACTGGTGTAAATGGAAACATTTTTCCTAACAAAGTGTTTTGCCAAAAATAATCGGTTGGCGTAAATTGATCATCTTGAAGAAACTTTGACGAATCTTCCCCTGCAATTCTCATAAACCACTGTTTTTTACTTTCATCTCCCCCGCCACCTAGTACGTAAAGAGTTTGTCCGTTTGAAGAAAATTCTTGTCCTACTACATACACAAGAACATAGTTAGCACCCCAATCATGAAGCATTTTCCATGCTTCATCAGGGGAGCTTAGGAATATTTGTGCAATTTTTGCAATTACGCCTGTTGATAAAGTTGCATTATCTGCAAGTGTTGTTCTTCCACCTAATGTTTGAATCCAATAACCATAATCCCACCATGATGCTATAACCGAGTTTGGTGGAGTATTATTTTTTATCCAATCCAAAGTGGCTGGCCAGTCATTAGTAGAAATTGCATAATTAGAACCACCATTAAGAATGGTAGGAGGAGATTTAGTTACTGAGATCCAGTTTCCGTTTGCTGGATAAATAGTTGGTACCAAAAGTAAAGCCACTATAATGACTACATAAGAGATACTTGCAAACATTCCTAAAGCATAGGTTGATTTTTTACTTTGTGTTGTTACTTTCTTTGAATTATCAGATGATTTTCCTTGTGTTTGTTTCTTTGAGATTTCAGGTGGTTTTCCTAGTGTTCGTTTCTTTAAGATTTCAGATGTGATTACAGCTAATCCAATTGATGCAAGTATAATGACAGAAGTAGCAGTTAGAAGATCTAATCTTGCAAAAGTTCCTCCTGCATAAGCTCCAACAATGCCAATTATTAGAGCAAAGATAGTCATTTCATTTTTGATTCCTATTGGTAAAGAATTTTGATTCTCAGATCTTTTTCTAAAAATAAGCCAAATTCCCAAGCCAGCAAATAACATCAGAGTTGAAAAATAGGTAAAGTTTTGAGTAAGATTTGGCGTAGCATGTTCTGCAACAGAATCAACTAAAGCATCCTGAGATGTAAGGAATGGATTTATTGCATTAAGATAACGAAAGCTTGGTGCATGAAGAATATTTGATGAAATTATTGCAACTCCAGCTATAACAGATCCTCCTAAAATTGCCAAACTATTACGTAATGCTGTTCCTTCCCTGCTAAATTTCTGAATAAATATCATTATAACAAGAAATATTGTGGGTCCGATAAGTGCAAATCCACGTACTCCTAACACAAAACTGATTCCAGGTCTTGCAAATCCACCAGAAACTGCCAATGTCACAGCAACAAAAAGAGGTATGGCCCATAGCAAGAATTTGTGATCTTTTCTAAAAAATGGAAGAGCAATAATGAATAATGCTAACGGCATGAGGAAGAATTCAATGCCACCCCATGAAGCAAAACCAATAGCTAAAAACAAGCCTCCACCAATTAATTTTCCAAAAGCAATCTTGCGGTTTTTTGATTTTAATCCACTAAGAAACAGGTACAGTCCTAGAAGACCATAAAAAAGTCCAAGCGGTTCTGATTTGAACCATCCTATTGTGCCTCTTACTATTATTGGTGGAGATATTGCAAAAAATAGCGATGCAAAAAGACCAGCTGTTGTACCTCCCATAACTCGTACAAGCGCAAATACGATAATGGCTGTAAGTGAACCAAAAACAACTGGAAATATTATTGTAAAATCATAAAGACTGGAACCAGCACCAAAAATTTTGTATAAAAATGCTGCTGTAAAATGCAAAGGAGCTTGAGATGTTGAATAGACATCTCTACCAGTTGGGTACCAGCTCATGGTATCATGCCAGTGAACGTAGGCATTTACACCGTGATCTAAAAGATATTGTGTTGCTCTAAAGTTAAAGAAAGGATCAAATTCATTTAATTGAAAACCATAGTCGGCTGCTTGTGAACGTACCATAACAGAAATTGAAAATGAAATTGCAAGAATTCCAATGATCAGAAGATGATGTAGATGAAACTCAAAAGTTCCAACTTTAAATAATTTGAGGTTTGAAATCAACTAAAATGTGTGAAATTTACTCTGCTTATTACTCTTTTGTAAGAATGTGTACCTCACATGATTTTACTATATCTTTGAATTCTTTTGCATCAACGTCACTACCAACTAATGTGCCATAATGCATTGGAATTGCTATCTTTGGTTTTATTTTTTCTACTGCTTTTGCAGCCTCCTTTGCAGTCATAACATAAGTTCCGCTTACTGGAACAAGCAAAACATCTGGTTTTAGATCATTCATTTCTGGAATAAGATCCGAATCTCCCGTATGATAGATTGATGTTTCACCTATACTTATAACATAACCAATTTTGTTGTCTTCCTTTGGATGAAATGGTTTACTAGTATCTGGATTAATCTTATCAATGTTATATGCAGGAACAGCTTTGATTTTGATATTGTATATTATTTTTTCTTGTCCTGGACTAAGACCTATTTTTTCTTTTGAAGGAATTTTAGTAAGTTGTTCCATGCATTCTTTTGCAGCAACAATTATAGTATTATCAGATGAGATTTTTTTTAGATCATCTAAACTCATATGATCAAAATGATTATGTGAAATTAATATAATATCTGGATGAATAGAACTAGATAATTTGTATGGATCTATACATATGGTAATTGATTTTTCTAGTGTAAATGTGTCATGACCATACCATTTTATTTTAATTCCTTTGTATTCAAACATGTTTTAGACAATAATTTTTGCTAGAGTTAAATCTTACTTGGTTCAAGAACAATTTTATCATTAGATAGAGAAATGATGGAGCCAAAATTTCTTATTCTTTTTTTCAATTCCGCATCTACCGTTGCTATGATTCCGTGATGTTTTTTTACATATAATACCAAAGCATCATCTACATCATTTCCTGAAATTGAAATTTTTTTAAAATTTTTTATTATTTCTAGTGCATTAATAGCGGAAGTTTTTTTTTAAGATTCATGTCTTTTGAAAGTCTTTCAAGTTCATTTATAACCATATCAGGAACGGCAAATTCAATTGCTCCAATCTCGGTATCAAGATTTGAAATATTTTTTACATTTTTTGATGCAAGAATCATTAAAAAACTAGTGTCACAGACAACTTCAACCAACTACAACACCTGCTCCAATTAGTCTCCATCTTTCTTGAATTCTTCTACTTATTGCTACCCTACCTTTTTCAAATAGGCAGACTGGTCTTCTGAATTGTACATCTATTCTTTCACCTCTTACACTGGTTACTTTTGAAAGAACTGGAGCAGTTCCTACACTAAGTCTTAATGATTCGCCTACTTGTACAGATGAAACTTTTATTTCATCAGCTGAGCCTACAGCAGTATCAAAGAGGTTTATCTCAAGTTTTGCAATAGAAGAATTTTCTGGTAATGTATTTGGTTTTCCAATAACAGAGCCAATAAGTGAATCGCTTCGTGTCATTGATGGATCGAGTTTTGTACCTATTGCAACTAAACCACCAGGTTTGACTTCATCTACAAGTCCTGCACCAGTTCCAAGAGAAGAGATCTCTGTAATGATTGATTCGTAGTTACCATTTTTCTCATTAGCAAGACCAGGTTTTATCTCAATTTCATCTCCTACTTTGAAGTATCCCTGAATCACACTTCCTCCTATAACACCGCCTTTTATGCTCTTTATTTTAGTACCAGGCTTGTTAACATCAAATGAACGTAACACATGCATTACAGTTGGTTTTGACTCATCTCTTTTAGGAGTCTCAATCGTAGATTCTATAGCACCAATTAATGCATCAATGTTAAGTTTTGATTGTGCCGAGATTGGAATTATTGGTGCTTTTATAGCATTAGTGCCTTTAACAAATTTCACAATATCAGAATAGTTTGTCATTGCATCTTCGTATGAAACTAGATCTGCTTTATTTTGTGCAATCACGATTTGTTGAATTCCAAGTGTCTGTAGTGCGAGTAGATGCTCTTTAGTTTGTGGTTGTGGCACCTTTTCATTTGCTGCTATTACAAGTAAAGCACCATCAATTAGAGCGGAGCCTGAGAGCATGTTTGCCATTAAACTTTCATGACCTGGACTATCCACAAAACTTACTACCCTTGTTAATTCACTTTCCTTTCCACAGTTATTGCATTTTGGTGTAACCGAATATCCTAAAGGAGGTTGACAGTTTTTACATTTGTAAAATGCTGCATCAGCATAACCAACTCTAATAGTAATTCCACGTTTTAGTTCCTCGCTATGTGCACTGGTCCAAATGCCAGTAAGAGCTTGGATAAGTGTTGTTTTTCCATGATCTACATGTCCAGCAGTACCAATGTTAACACATGGTTGATGTCCGTATTTTTTAATATACCAGTCAGGAAGTGTTTCTTTCCAATGCACATACAAGTTTTAAAAATCGCCTATGTTAACTTATGCCTTTTTTGGTTTGTCTGCTGTTTCCTTTTTTTCTTCAGTTGGAGATGGTGAAGCTTCATCAATTTTTAATTCGCCATCTAAGAAGCAGTTTATCTGATATGCCTCTTCAGTAATGGTATTTCCTCTAATAAGTTTACGAAAACGTTGTCCCTTTTCAGCATCGCGCAAACCAACACCTTTTGATAATAGGATATATTTTCTTGCTCCACCATGAATATCTTCTCTCAATGGAACTCCTGATTTATCGCTTCCGCCAGTAATTCGGATCTTACCAGCTTGACCTACAATCGCTGCATCTAATTCATTTCCTATTTGCAGACCTAAAAGTGGATTTGCATCTTTTTCTTTCAGTTCTCTTGTGATGGATTTTCCTATTTTATCAGATATTGTAAGCTTAAATGTTGCCAAGTATTTTGAAAAAGTTTCTACACTATTAATTAATCTTTGTACCTAAATCTTTTAAAATTATGAAATACAAAACTATACTATGAAAGAAGAAATCAAATGCCCCAAGTGCGAAAATATAATGATCTCAATGCAGGCATGTCATATGATTTGTACAAATTGTGGAGCGCATCTTGATTGTTCTGATAAAGGTTCATTTTGGTAATTTAAAATCCAGTTCTATCAGGGTTGAAATTTTCTACCATGCCGCCAACTCTTTCTTTCATTAATTTCAAATAATCATCATAATTTGCTTCGAATCCACAGTGAGGGCATTTTACATTTGTTATCTCATTATCAAGTACGGCTACTTTGTCGCACTCTGGACATTTTGCATCCATGTATATTTTTTGTAACTAAACTATATAATGTTAGGTCTTAAATCTTGGATTGGCGGAGTTAGTCCAGCCCGGCACGACGTCAGCTTCCCAAGCTGAAGGTCGCGGGTTCAAATCCCGCACTCCGCATTTAATTTTAACCAAAAACAGTATGCAATAGGTTAATGGCAATAATTCTCATTTGTATATCTTAAAAGTGTTAGTTAGAGATATTGTATTCTATTTTGTTGTAAGTAAAAGAATTGCCCTTGCAAGATCTCCTTTAGCCTCTATGAGAGCATTATTTGCAGCTTCTTGAGAAACGTTAGCTTGTTGAGCTACAAGCATTATATCTTCTTGGCTAAATACTGGTATTTCGAGTTCCCTCTCTTCATAACTTTCTGCTATCACTTGGAATATAGAATTGTCTTTTGCCTTCATTTCAGATACAGATGGTTTTATTATTATGATTTCTTTTTTGTCAGTTTTGATTATTACCTCTTGTACATTGGAAATTTCCTTCATTTCTAGACCCATCTTGTCTAGCATTCTGCGCATTTCGCGATTTCCGCCACGCATCATATGTAATCAATTGGTTAGTCTGGACTTTTTAAACTATCTCTGACCTTGATTGCTACCCCTCGTTTTAGAGAATTTATCATTCTTGAAGAGAGGATTGCTCTTCCTACAGCAATTACTCTATCTTTGTAAAGAATAGGCACGTCTGCCCCGATCAAGATGTTCTTGCCGCACCATATAACGTGTTTACAGAAAACAGAACTGCCGTTTTCCACAAAAGACTTGGAATCATCGTCTACTTCAAGACAGTTTTCTCTAAATTTCTTACTTTTTAATAACAATTGTGCAAAATAAGGTGTGACTGCAAGCCCTCCATCTATTCGCAAAGTACAAAGAAGTTTTTCATTTTTGTAGACATGCTGTATTCTTCCTGTTCTTTTTGAGTAAGTAATTTTGATTTCTTTTGGAAGATGCTTTGAAACTCCAATCCCAAATAGTGCATCCAATGTATGTTTAATTTTAAGAATTGAATCCAATGTTAACAGTCAAGTTACTGGGTTCTAATTGTTTTTGCACGCTGAATATTACTATATAGTAATTTAGAATAACTATATAGAATGGTAAATACTATGCGAGGTATGGGAACCAATGAAGAAATGCGCAAGATACAGTTCACAGGAAAATCATCATACATTGTTTCATTACCAAAACAATGGATAATCGATATGGGTCTAAAACAAGGTGATCAAGTTACAGTTTTAAGACAAGGTACAACGACATTACAAATCACTCCACTAAAACATCATACAAAATCAATTAACACCGAGGAAGCAACATTTGAAATAAAACCAGAAGATAAAAGCTCTGCAATTGTTAGAAAACTTATTTCACTTTACTTACTTGGTTTTAGCACCATAAATGTAAAACCAAAGTCAGGAAGATTAAAACCAGATCAACGAAATGCAGTAAAAGATGCAGTAAAAGGAATTCTAATGGGAACTGAAATAATTGCAGATTCTATAGAAGGTATTACCATCCAAGTATTGATAAATTTGTTTGAGCTTTCAGTAGATGGAGCGTTAAAACGGATGCTTATCATTGCAAAATCCATGCAAAATGATGCGTTGTTAGCACATGAAGAAGCAAATTTTGATTTGGCAAAAGAAGTGATAAACAGTGATGATGAAGTAGATAGGTTTAGTTTTTACATCATACGACAACTCAAGATTGCAATTCAAAACGAACATATGTTAAAAGACATGGGTATTGAAAATGCTAGAAGTTGTCTAGGATACAGACTTATTGTTAAGAACATAGAGCGTGTGGGAGATCATGCTACTGTTATAGTCAAAGACCTTCTAGAATTTAAAAAACCAATAAAAAAATCTGTGCTGGATACTATTCATGAAATGAATAATTTTGCACTATCTGTGCTTGATGATGCCTGCTTATCACTATTCAAGAGAGATTTTGTCCAAGCAGAACTCACTGTAGAAAGGACCGGCGATATTACAAAATATGAAAAAAAGATGCTAGAGAGTACCAAATCATTAAGAGATGACGAAGAAATCTACAGGGTAAGAAGAATGGGTGAAAATATCAGAAGAATTTCAGAGTATGCGAGCGATATTGCAGAAATTGTCATGAATATGACTATAGAAAAAACACTGCGAAAGCAATAAGATACGAATCCACATCTTTTATGGTAATGAAAGATTCTGCAATTCTTATTACATATGACAGAGCAGATGACGTAAAGGAAGCACTTGCTCTCTGTGATACAGCAGGATATCAGGTTATTAAAATAATCAAACACAAATATCTTAACAAGTCAAAATACGGTCTTGGAGAAGGCAAGGTTGAAGAATTAAAAGAATTTGTTAGTTCAAAAAAACCGGATGTCATCATATTTGATGAAATACTCAAACCCAGTCAGAATTATAATCTAGCATCGAAGTTAAAGACAAACATTTTGGACAGAGAAGCTTTGATTCTTGAAATATTTGAGCGTAATGCAACAAGTGCAGAATCGAAATTACAAATAAAGATGGCAGAATTAAGATATGAAATGTCACGAGCAAAAGAAAAAGTACGATTGGCAAAGATGGGAGAACAACCAGGATTCATGGGAATTGGTAAATTCGAAGTAGATGTCTATACTAATGACATAAAAAATAGAATGACCAACATTAAATCCAAACTTGTAAAAGCTGGAAAACAACGCGCGTTACACAGACAGGGTAGAGACAGAGTTGGATTCAAGATAATTTCTTTAGCTGGTTACACATCAGCTGGAAAGACAACTCTTTTTAATACATTAACGGGTGAAACACGAGAAGAAAATCCAAAGCTATTCACAACTCTTTCTACAACAACACGAAAAATAAAGATCACCGAAAATGATGTTTTAATTTCAGATACTGTTGGATTCATTAGTAATCTTCCTGCATATATGATAGAGGCTTTCAAATCAACACTTGAAGAGCTTACCTACACTAATGCAGTAATACTTGTAATTGATATAAGCGATCCAACTTTGGAATTACAAAAGAAATTTAGAAGTTGTATGCGGGTATTAGAAGAACTTGGTGTAGATTATAACAAGATAATTTTCGCATTAAACAAATCAGACTTGACATCACATGATGAAATTCTGTCAAAAGTTGACATTCTTGGATTAAAAGAAAACAAAAAATGGCTATACATCTCAGCAGTAACTGGCAAAAACTTAGATCAATTAAAGGAACTTTTGTCACTTGTTTTAAAAAATGAACCTGTGATAAAGAAAAAAAATGAAATCATAAAAAAAGAAATTGAGATAAATTATGAAGATTGAAATTCTAAGAATAGGTCAGAGACTTGTACGCGACGATAGAGTAACAACGCATGTCGCTCTTGTTTCAAGAGCCTTTGGAGCAACAAAAATCATAATGCAAGAAGTCAATCCTGATATCAAAGATACAATATCAGAAATCAATAGAATTTGGGGAGGTGATTTTGAAGTCGAAATAATAGATAATTGGAAAAAAATGTTGAAATCAAAAAAGAATCAATCTTTCAAAATTGTACACTTAACCATGTATGGTGAAATCATTAATTCTGTTATAGATGAGATCAGAAAAGAGGAGCAAATTCTTGTTGTTGTTGGGGCAGAAAAGGTACCTAGGGAAGTATACGATATTGCAGATTATAATGTGGCAATAGGTAATCAACCTCATTCTGAAATAAGTGCACTAGCAGTTTTACTTGATAGAGTCTTAGATGGTAAGCAGTTCTTAAAAAAACATGTAAATGCACAACGAGAAATTATTCCTATGAAAAAGGGAAAAAAAGTATTAGATAAAACAATTGATTAAATATAGAATCTAAATCAATGAGGCCAATGACTAATGAACACGAGGATCCTTTTATAAAAATAACTGCTTTAATTGGCGGTGACGAATATCTAAAAGTCGCACGTTCTCTTTTGAATACGGAAGATGCTACAGATGAAGAAATTGCAAGTTCTACCGGTCTTAGAATTAACATAGTAAGAAAGGTGCTGTACGATCTTTTTGGAAAAGCTCTAATAACTGGCATTAGAGTGAAGGACGAGAAAAAAGGCTGGTTTGTTTACAGGTGGAGAGCAAGAAAAGATGAGGTTGATAATTTTATTGAAAATCAGAAAAAGAAAATCGTTGAGAGATTGCAACAAAGACTAGATTATGAAAACTCGGCTGAATTCTATCATTGTGGAACAGAAGATTGTCAAAAGTTGACATTTGAGAAGGCGTTGGATCTATCTTTTAAATGTCCAACATGCGGAAAGCTTGTAAACATAACTAAAAATGAAAAGCTGAAGAAATCATTACAAGCTAAAGTAGATCAACTACGAGAAGATCTTAAACATTAAATTGTATAATGTAATACAAGTTCATTTTTCATTCTACTGATTTTCTTTAGTGTTAACAAAGGTGCATTTGAAATTTTATCAGATCCTTTTCCTTGAAATAACGAAATTGCATTACTACCTCCTAGAACGTACGGAGTAATTGTAACAATGATCTCATCAACAAACCCACCTTTTATGAAAGACCAATTAGTTAGTCCACCTCCTTCTACAAGAAGACTCTTTATGTTCTTCTTTTTTAAGATGTGTAATAGTTTTTTAAGATTAATTTTATTTTGTCCACATTTTATTACATCAAGTCCTTCTCTTTCTAAACGAATAATATTTTTTTGAGTTATTTTTTTTGATACTGCTATTATTGTCGGGATTGTTTTACAAGTTTTAATTATTTTTGAAGTGGACTTTATTGAGCCCGTAGAATCCAAAATTATACGTATGGGATTCTTTCCTTTCACATGCTTTACTGTCAATAGGGGATCATCAATTACCACAGTATGTTTTCCTATGAGTATTGCATCTACACTTGCCCTAAGCTTGTGAACTCGAATCAGATCTTCTTTTGAAGAGAGTTTAGAGTTACCTGTTCTTGTTGCTATTTTTCCATCCATACTCATTGCCGCACTAAGTATTACACGTGGTCTAGATTTTACCATCTACTATTTTGCCTCCAAACATTATTGCTTTTATGGTTGTTTCAGATGCTCTATGCACAATAGAAGCATGAGGATTATGCATTGGTTCTAAATCAATAGCATGTTTATTGATAAAAATGCAATCAGCCAAGCTGTTAGATTGGATGGTACCCATGTTCTTTTGTCTAAGCATTTTTGCGGCATTTACCGTAGCCATTTTGAGTATAGATTTCGGATCTAGTCTAGTTTCTTGTAATCCCATAGAGACTTTCCAGAGATAGTCCATTTCTCTAAACATGTCAGGCGAGTTTATCATCACATTATCTGTTCCTATGGTTAAATTGCAACCACTTTTCATCATCAGATTCACGTCAGGAATTCCTTCAGCAAGTGCAGCATTTGCACGTGGACACACAACAATGCTGGCTTCATTTTTTGATGCAAGTATTAGATCTTTTTTTGATGCATGTGTCATATGAACTAGAAAATTCGGTTTAAGCAATAAAGCACGTTGAGTTTCAGTTTTTGCAGTTATCTTTTTAGAAATCATACCGCTTTCTAATGTTTCAGCTGAGTGAATAGCCCTAATTTTTGACATTTGAGAATAAAATTTTAATACAGAATCACTAAACTCATTGGGACCACTTACACCAATTCCATCACATTTCTTTAATAGATCGCTAAGCTCCATCTTTTTTAATTCGGGTAATAAAGTATTTTTTTTAATTGATTTTAAATCTTGGTAGTAATTTATTCTGCCAAGAATTATGGATCTAATTGGAAGTCCTTTGATCGCATTCCGTAAAAGTTCAATTCCATCTAAATCCCCTTCTCTAAAATCAACAAAAGTTGTAATTCCCTTTTTTATCATTGAAATGCAGGAATTTCTGATAAAACTTGCTAGATGTGATGTTGTAGAATTTGTCAGAATTTTTTGTTTAATACCTATAATTGGGTGAATTTTTTCTTCTACTCCAAAATCTAGACCAATATCTTTTCCTATTGAATCACCAACATGAGTATGTGCATTAATAAATCCAGGAATCATGAGTAGTCCTTCACAATCATAGACGTCTTCTTTTTTGTCTGGTTTTAGGTTAGTGCCTATTGCTTTTACAAATTGGCCAGAAATTCGAATATTTGTACTATTAATGTAATCTAAATCATTTCCGTAAAGAATACTAACATTTTTTATCAGCATGTTAGTTCAAGTACTCGTTGCTGATTTTTACCGGAATCTCTGAGTTCTCTAATAGTATCAAGAGATTTTGTTGCAAGTTTAGCAGCTTCTCGTGCAGTATTTGCAGTTCCAATTCCACAGTTTAATGCAATACCATGTTTTTCTTCCATCAAATTCAAGAATTTTACAGCATAATCCTTTCCATCACCTGAAGTAACTATCATAAAGTTGTCCCCACCCATAAAGAATGTAAGGCAGTTTTTTGTTAAGAAAAATTCTGACATTTCAGAATATAATTTAAACATAAGCGATGAAATCTCATACGGTGATTTTTTTGCTGAAATGGATGTAGAACCATCTACATCCATATGCATTATCTGCACTAATTGTTCTGCCTTACCATCTACATAACCAAAAATGTTATGTTCCTTCTCTAAGATTATTTTAGATTTTCTTGCTTTGTCTGCATTTAGATTAGCTTCAAATGGAGAATCGCCATATCCTATAGTCATAGAAAGTTGTAGATCAAATGATTTTGCCAATTTTTTTTGAATTTCAATATGATCATCTAGAGACAAACCATTTGTAACTGCAAAAAGCTCATCAAATCTATTAGAAAATACAAGACAGTTTTTTTCTGAAAAAAGGTTTTGTATTTCGTTATAAATGGAAGATTGAAGCATCTGTAATTTGTGTTCTCTATCGCTGCCCAAGGTAAGTGTCCACGGACCATATCCTGTGATTTTGATTATGGTAAGTTGGATCATCTCATATCTTCCTTAACTGTTCAGCTATCTTTTCTACAGCTTCTACTGCTCTCTCTGCTACAGGTCTTATTCGTGCCTGTGCTTGCCTATCTGACATGCCTGGGCCTGTTATACCTAAAGTTACTGGTTTTTGGTATTTTATAGAAAGATCGGTTATGGCTCTAACCGTAGCATTTGTAATAAGTTCATCATGTTT